>CAYNOM010000300.1:0-7568 GCA_964398415.1 uncultured Polyangiales bacterium
CGAAAACGGCTGGCTATAGCCCGCAGTTGACGCGATCGAGGGCTCGATCGTAGTGAACACGCATGGGGCCTGACGACACCACGCGCCGTGCGAGCGTCGCGCCGTAGAGCTCGAAGCTGCCGCTGCTCACGAGCTCTGCCGTCGGCGCGTACAGCGTGCCCGAGAGCGTCGTGTTGCCGGCGAAGTAGAGCGTACCTTTGCCCCCTGCGTAGACGCGCACGCGCCGCGGCGTGGCGGCCGTCCCAAGCTCGAGCACACCGCCCGACGAGATGTTGCCGGCGATGACGAGATCGAGCTCTGCGCCGGGTGTGAGCTGCACGCGCAGGCCCCCGCCCTGCTCACTCACCAGATCGGCGTCGACGTAGAGCGCGACGTGTCCGCTGAGAGTCAGCGTGATCAGATTGGGCGCGTAGAGCTCGGACACGTAGTAGCGTCCGCAGGGCAGGGCGAGCTCGAGCGGGCCGTCGAGGGCCTTGAGACCTGAGGCGGCATCGAGGTCGATCTGCGCGTTGTCGTTGTCGCTTGCGGCCGCGCGCACGAGCGACGCGAGGTCTGGGCCTGTTGCGCAGTCGCAGGGCGCTTCGACGACGACGTCGTCCCGCGCGAAGGGTGGGTTGCCGGCCACTACCTCCACGGCCGAGCTCTGGGCGACGGTGAGGGTGCCGCCCACGGTCAGCGCGGAAACGCGCACGTCGCCCGCAACGCGCGCATCGCCGCCCACGCTGACCGCGAAGCGACTGTCGAGCTGGCCGTGGTCGAGGAGGTCGCCCCCCACCACGAGCTCGCCCTGGGTCGGGATACCCTCGGTGCCCGCGACGTGCAGTGAGCCGTCGAGGGTGGCTGCGAAGGGAAAGAACGCGGCATTTGTGCCGAGTGAGCCCGCTGCGTAGCGCGTGTCAGAGGTGTTTGGAGTGCCAAATGCGTCGAAGCTGAGCTCGGCGCTGCTCACGAAGTCGTCGCAGCTGCACACGCCGAAACGAAACGCCGGCGCTTCGCGTGCATCCGCACAGCGTGTGCGGGCACCATCGCCCACCGCGATGAGCGGCCCCGTCACGCCGCAGGCGGCAGGCGTGAGGCTGG
Organism: uncultured Polyangiales bacterium; assembly: GCA_964398415.1. GTDB lineage: Bacteria > Myxococcota_A > Polyangia > Polyangiales > DASUME01 > DASUME01. The sequence continues at coordinate 1,081 of CAYNOM010000300.1, forward strand.
CATCCGCGATCGTGGCATCGGCCGGCCCAGCGTCCGTGCGCACGGATGCGTCGGCGCGCTCGAGACGACCGAGGGACAGCTCATGGTCGCAGGAGGCGAGCAGCGAGAGCGCGGCGATGCACACGGTGGCGCGCGTCATCTTTGGTGCCTCAATCGCTGGCGCGAAGCTCGAGGATACGGCGCCTGGCCTTGGCCGCGAGGCCCGCATCCGGGTGCTTCTGCACAAACTCCTCGAGCGCGGCCCGCTCGCCTTCGGGGTTTCTCAGGGCGCGGTAGCACTCGGCGATGCCGTAGCGTGCCTCTTCGCTGAGGGGTCCGTTCGGGCGCGCCTTCAGGGCACCGCGATAGCGTCCGAGGGCGCCGCGAGGATCGCGCAGGTGATCGAGGTGCAGCCCTGCCGAGGCCACGCGTGCCACGTAGGCCGCACTGCTCTGGGGCGCGGCGTAGATGGCGCGCGCGTAGCTTTCGTCGGCGTCGCGCCACGCTTTCTGTGCGCGCAAATGGTTTCCGTCCTCGAGCCAGTCTTCCGGCTTTCGGCTGCGCGTCTTGTGCGGCATGGGGGGCGCTTCGACTTCGATCGCATCGAGCGTGATGGGCTCGGGTTCGAGCGGCGGCGCCTCGACGGCCCTCGGCTTTTCCCGTTTCGTCAGCTTGGGCTGTGCCGGAGCCTCCATCGCCGAAGGCTCGGCCTGCTTCTTGGCCCACCACATCACGGCGGCAGAAGCGCTGCCGACTCCGACGAGCGCAAGGAGCACGGCGGCAGCGACCTGCCACAGCGGCATGGCGCGGCGACGTCGGAGCGGCGCGATCTCGGCGGGGGAGCTCTCGCTCAGGCCCCTTGCCTCGCCGAAGCCTGCGGCGAGCAGCGCCTCGGAGATCAGGGCGTCCGCCTTTTTGTTCGGCAGGTGCGCTGCAGGGCCGGCCGCGTCGTCGAGGCGAAGCTCGTGCGGAAAGCCGCCGCCTTTCTCGTATTGGCCCGTCATGACGTCCTCGCTTCGGCCTCTGCTTCGGCGCCGCTCTCGAGGCCGCTCTCGAGCATAGCCGTTCGCAAGCGTGCCATCCCCAGGCGCAGCCTGCTGCGCACGGTTTCGAACGGTACGCTGATCTCTTCGGCGATCTCACGCACGCCGAGTCCCATCACGTGATGCAGCACGAGCACTTGGCGCTGCTCGTCAGGCACCGCGTCGAGTGCGTGGATCGCGCGGCGTCGCGACAGAAAGGTCTGGGTGGCGGAGTCGGTCGCGACGGGGGCGAGGTCGGGGGTGTACTCGACGTGACGCGACGCCGACACGCGCGTGCGACGGATGTGGGCGAACACGGTGCGCACCACGATGCGGTCGGACCAGGAGCTGACGGCGCCCTCGCCGCGGTAGCTCGGCAAGCCCTTGAGCACGCTGACCATGGCTTCCTGCGCGATGTCGTCCACGTCGGCGTCGCCGCGCACGAAGTAGCGCACGAGATTTCTGATGCGTGGCAACAGCGCCTTGAGCAGCGCCTCCGCTGCGCGGCGATCTCCGCGACACGCGCCTTCGACGAGCGCTCGGTGTGGGTCGGTGTCGCTCTGCACCACGCGTGGGGCCTCAAGTCCGAGCATACCAGTCGAACAGAGGCCGCGACTTCGGCGATCGGGTCATGGCTGGGTTGTGAAGGCGTAGGGGAGTGTGGCACAACCTGCGCGTGGGCGGCCGTGCCCGCCTGCCTCGACTGGACTTACACCATGAAGACGCGTGCTTTTCAGTTCGACCGACACGGTGGCTTCGAGCAGCTCACGCTGCGCGAGCAGGAGCTTTCTGAGCCTGCAAAGGGGCAGGCGATCGTGCGCATGCGCGCTATCGGTCTCAACAACTCAGAGGCCCGTTACGTGGCTGGACGCTATGCGCCGCCGCCCTACTTTCCCACCTGTCTCGGGAGCGAGGGCGTAGGCGAGGTCGTGTCGCTCGGGCCGCCTGACCCAGAGTCCCAGCCCTTGCTCGGTGCAGCGCTCGAGGTCGGTGACCGCGTGGCGTTGCTTCCGGGGCGTATCGACGTGCCGGGCATGGGCAGCTACCGGGAGCACGGGCTGTTCTCCCAGTCTTCCCTGGTGAAGCTGCCTGAGGGCTCGAGCGATGTCGAAGGCGCGGCGCTGTGGATGGGGGCTTTGACGGCAGGCGGCTGCTTTCGCACGGCGGGGCTCTCGGCCGACAACGCCGCGGGACGACGCGTGGTCGTCACGGCAGCGACGAGCGGCGTCGGCGTCATCGCGCTCCAGCTCGCGCGCGCCTTTGGTGCCCACACCATCGCGACCACGCGCAAGCCCGAAAAACGCGCTGCGCTCGAGGCGCTCGCCGATCACGTGATCGTCGCTGAGTCACCCCAGGCGCTGTCGGACGCGCTCAAGTCCGCGACCGAGGGCAAGGGCTTCGACGTGGCCATCGATCCGGTGGGTGCGGAGTACTTGCCCCCGTTGATCACGGCCGCGGCGCCGCTTGCGCACATCGTGCACTACGAGATGATCTCAGGCCGAGAGCCCGCTTTGCCCTTGCCGATGCTCCTGATCAAAGACCTCAGCATCTCGGGTTTCACGCTGTTTCGCTACCTGCGCAGCCCGGGGTTGCTCGAGGAGGTGGCCTCGGAGACCTTGCGCCTCGGCGACGCGCTCCGGCCCATCGTGTCGCGCACCTTCGCCTTCGAGCAGGCGCCTCTCGCGCTCGAGACGTTGGTGAAGGGCGAACATCTCGGTAAGCTAGTGCTCACGCTTCCGTGAGCTGAACGCTGCTCGTCCTCCTCTCGCTGCTGACGATCCTGTGCGCGACGAGCTTCGTCCAGGCGCAAGCGGACAAGCATCCCCTCGATGTGTTGGTGCGCATCGCAGAGCCTGACGATCGGCTGCTGCTCGAGCGCGTGCGCGGACAGACCAACGACCTCGAGATCGAGCTCTACACCGACGCGAGCACGCCGCTCGAGCCGACCTTGGCCGAGCAGCTCGACACGGCGCGCGCTCTCTCCGAACGCCAAGAAACGCGCGCGGTGGTGTGGTTCGTGCGTGAGGGCGAAGCGCTCAGCGTGCTCGTCGCAGAGCCGGGCCAAGGACGCGTGCTCGTGCGCCGACTCGAGCGCCAAGGGGGCCGTCTCGGGCAATCAGCGCAACAGGAGGCCGCGGCGCTGGTCGTGCGCACGGCCATGCGCGCGCTCGCGGCGGGCGGCGAGATCGGTGTGGCCGAACGCGAGGTGGCAGAGGCCCGTCCTCCCCCTGCGGCACCCGCGCCTGCGTCCACGCCGCCTACGCCGGCGCCTGCGCCTGCGTCGGCTCCGCGCCCATCCGAGTCCCCGCCGCCTGACTGGGACCTCTTGCAGCTCATCGGAGCGCGCGCGGCCTGGGACGGCGTGAGCGACCTCGGTCAGTACGCGCTCTCGGGGCGCCTGGTCCTGCAACGCGCTCGCATCCAAGCAGAGTTGCGCGCCGCGCTCGGCTTTCCGACTCGGCTCGACGACGCCATCGCACGTGTGTCGCTCGTGCGCCATGGGCTCTCGCTCCACGCGGCCTATGCGCTCGTCGACCAGCGACGCATCGTCGTGACGCTGGCGTTCGGCGTGGGCGCAAGCCTGTTCATCACCGACGTCGACGCGCGTGCAGCCCTGTTCACGGCCGAAGACGCCTCCGCGCTCCTCGTCGTCGGCGCGCTCGACGCCACCCTGCGCTACATGCCGGGCTGGGCGCGCGATCGGGTGGGGATCGCCTGGAGTCTCGGCGCCGAGGCGCTGCCCAACACGCTGCGGGTGGGTTACGCGGGTCCGGACGGCTTCGTCGAGCGCGAGCGCCTGTGGCACGTCCTACCCAGCACGGCCCTCGAGCTCGTGGTGCGCTTGCACTGACCGCACGCAGAGGAACCCCGTGCAGTCAGTCGCTGGCGCAGTCAGTTCAGGGTGTAGGGCATGCTGAGCGAGAAGGGCGCGATGGTGGCGTCGAACTTCGTGCCGTCGTCGCGGTGCATCTCGTAGGTGCCGTGCATGGTGCCGTGGGGCGTCGACAGCACGCAGCCGCTCGTGTACTCGAAGTGTTGCCCGGGCTCGAGCCGCGGCTGGGCGCCCACCACGCCAGGCCCGCGCACCTCTTCGACGCGCCCTGTGCCGTGGGTGATCACCCAGTGCCGATTGATCAGCTGGGCGGCCTTCTTGCCGTCGTTCGAGATCCGAATCGTGTACGCGAACACGTAGCGATGGGCGCGTGGCGCGGACTGCTCCGGCACGTACACACTGCGCACGGTTACGCGAATGCCCTGGGTGACAGCCTCACTCACGGCCGAGGTTGTACCACGCCTGTGCGACGCCGTCTCATCGAGCTTTGAAGTCGGGTGCACGCTTGTCGAGCATGGCGCGCACACCTTCGAGGTGGTCGTGGGAATTCTGAGCGATGCCTTGGTAGGTGGCGGCCAAGGTCAGCGCCGCATCGAGCGTCATGTGCTGGGCCTGGTAGCAGGCGGCCTTGGTCAGGCGTACCGCGATCGGGCCATTTTCTGCGATCTGCGCGGCCTTGTTGCGCGCGGCCTGCATCAGATCTGTCGGGGCCACCACCTCGTGCACGAGCCCGATGCGTTCTGCCTCGTTGGTGTCGATCAGGCGGCCGCTGAGCATGAGCTCGAGCGCGCGGGGAAAGCCCACCACACGCGACAGCAGAAACGCACCCCCATCGCCCGGAACGATGCCGAGCTTGACGAACGTGGAGCCGAAGCGAGCCCCCTGGGCTGCGATCCGGATGTCGGCCATGCACGCGAGATCGAGACCGGCGCCGATGGCGGGGCCGTTGACCGCCGCGATCAGGGGCTTGTCGAAGCGCGCGATGCGCCGCGGCACGCGATGGATGCCATCGAGGTAGCGTCCGCGCAGCTCGAAGGGCTCGCCCGCGAACATGCCCGTCTTGTCGAGCATCGCCTTCACGTCGCCACCCGCGCTGAAGGCGTTGCCGGCGCCAGTGAGGATCACGACACGCACGTCGGCATCGTGCTCGGCCGCGTCGAAAGCCTGCTCGAGGCTCGTGATCATCTCGCTGCTGTAGGCGTTGCGCGCAGCCTCACGATCGAGCGTGATCGTGGCCGTATGGCCTGACTTTTCGTACTGCAGATCGACGAGCTTCATCACGTTTCTCCTGCTGGACCGTGGCCCTCACATAGCATCGCTCAGGGGCTCGCCCACGCGTGCGCGGTCTTCGAGCTGGGTGAGTCGAAGGGCTGAGCCGAGCCCCACCACGAGCACCAGCGTGCCGACGACGAAGCTCGCGCGATAGGCGAAGATCGAACCGACCCCGCCCGCCATCTCCACCACCGCGAACATGATCGCCATGCCGAGGGCGTTCGCGAGCGTGGCCGTCAGCGTCATCAGACCCGAGACCGTGCCGAGCACCGAGGCATCGACGCGCGAGGTCACGATGGCCACGCTGCCAGGGGAGCTGAGACCGAGGCCGATGCCGGCCACCCACAGGCCCGTGACGAGCAGGGCGCTCGAGGGCTCCTCGTCGAGAAACACGAAGGCGGCTGTCGAGACCAGGATGGCCGCCGTGCCGACCACGACCAGCCGGCCCGGCCCGTAGCGCAGCGCGAGTCGGCCCGCGAAAGGCCCGGTGAGGCCCATGGCGAGGGGCCGCCACACGAGGCGTAGCGACACCGCCGAAGCCGAGAGCTGCCACAGCTCGCCCAGCAGGTAAGGCAAGATCATGAACGAGCCCATGTACGCGAAGTTGGCGGTCAGGCGGCACAGAAGGCTCAGGGCCACCGCGGGCTCGCGCAACAGCCAAGGGGGCAGCACGGGGTTTGTCGCGCGCCGCTCTGCCGATCGCGCCCAGACACCCGCGGCGATGCTCGCGGCGAGCGCGCAGAGCACGCTGGGGCTCGTCACGCCGTCGCGCGCGAGCCAAGTGGTGGCGAGCATCAGCGACAAAGAGGTGGTGCCGATGGCGATAGCTCCCTCCCAGTCGAAGCGGCCCGACGTCGGATAGCGCTGCTCTGCGAAGCCGAGCACGGCGGCGATCAGCGGCGGCAAGCCGAGGATGATCTGCGCGGCAAACAGCCAGCGCCACGACATCACGTCGAGCAAGGCACCGCCGACCAGCACGCCGACCATGGGCGAGATGGCCACGGTGCTCGTCCAGTAACCCACGGGCGTCGCGCGCTTGTCGGGCGGATACAGGCTCGTGGCGATGGCAAGTCCCGCCGGGACCATCAGTGCCGTACCTACGCCCGTGGCGAGGCGCACGAGGATCAGCGCGTGGATGGACGGAGCGAAGGCCGACCCCAGCATGCCGAGCAACGCGAGCACGGAGCCGATGACCCAGATGCGCTTTCGGCCGTAGTTGTCTGCGAGTCGACCGGCCGCTGGCGTCAGCACCGAGACCACCAGCATCGGGCCGAGCGTGACCCAGTTGGTCAACGCGCGCGGCGCGCTCAGGTCGCGCGCGATGTGGGGCAGCGCGATGGTCAGGATGGTGAGGGTCAGGTTCGAGCCGAAGATGCCCCACA
>CAYNOM010000301.1:0-7542 GCA_964398415.1 uncultured Polyangiales bacterium
CGGGCTCGACGCTCGATCGCACGCGCACCGAGCGCGCCGTCCGCAACAGCCATGACGTGCTGCGCGAAGAAGTGCAGGATCGCTACACGCTGATCCAGGGCGAGAGCCAGCGCATGAGCCTCGCCTTGAGCACGCTCGAGCGCGCCGCGCGCAGTCAGGCCACGGTGCTCCTGCTCGGCGAGAGCGGCGTGGGCAAGGAAGTCGCAGCACGCGCCGTGCATCGCTGGAGTGAGCGCGCCGATCGTCCCTTCGTCGTGGTGAACTGCGCGGCCCTGAGCCCCGCGCTGCTCGAGAGCGAGCTCTTCGGACACGAGCGCGGCGCCTTCACGGGCGCCGTCGGCAAAAAGCCAGGACGTTTCGAGCTGGCCGATGGAGGCACGCTGTTTCTCGATGAGGTCGGCGAGCTGGCTCCCGACCTGCAAGCCAAGCTCCTGCGCGTGCTGCAAGACGGCGAGCTCATGCGCGTGGGCGGCACTCAGACCTTGAAGACCGACGTGCGGGTGCTCGCGGCCACGAACCGCGACCTGTCGCAATGCGTGAAGGACGGTCGCTTTCGCCTCGACCTCTACTACCGCCTCAACGTCATCTCGTTGACCCTGCCACCTCTGCGCGAGCGGCGCGCTGACATCCCCGTGCTCGCCGAACACTTCCTGCGCCGCTCCGCCCGCGAGCAGAATCGCCCCATCACGCAGCTCTCGGACGCCGCGCTCGAGTGCCTTCGCAACTACGACTGGCCCGGTAACGTGCGCGAGCTCGCGAACGTGATCGAGCGCGCCGTGGTGCTGTGTGCGGGCACGAGCGTCGAGCTCGACGACCTGCCCCTGGAGCTCCAGGATGCCGTGCCTGCACCAGGAGAGCCCCTCGCGTCGAGGGAGCTGAGCGACGTCCCCGACGCGCCCCTTGCCGAGGCGCTCGCCGCCTACAAGCGCCACGTCATCGCCACCACGCTCGCGCGCTGCGAAGGCAATCAGATGAAAGCCGCCTCGCGCCTCGGCCTGCACCCGTCAAACCTCTCGCGCGCGATCAAGCGCCTCGGCCTGCGCTGAGCATGGTCGACGCGGGGCCGCACCGCCTCAGCGCACGTAGACCGCGCGGCGCGTCCAACGTGTGGTGGGTCGCGGCGCTCGTCATGTCCTTGCTGGGCTGCACCCCAGCCGAGGTTCATGGCCCCGAGCAACCCGCTGCACAGGGAGCGCTCGACCTGAGCCGCTGGGATTTTGAGCGCGATGGCCTCGTCGCGCTCCGCGGCCAGTGGAGCGTGGTTTGGGGCGCGCTGCTCGATCCAGGCAGCTTCGACGCGGTCGCTGCAGCGCGCTCCGAGGTTCCCGTGCCGGGCAAGTGGAAGGGGCTCGAGGGCGTGCCGCTCACGGATCCCGGACGAGGCAGCGCCACCTACCGGCTGAGGGTGCGTTTGCCGGCCCACTCGCTCCCGCTCGCATTGCGCATGCCGGAGCCCAACGTCGCCCATCGCCTGTGGGCCAACGGCAAGCTCGTGGCCGAGCACGGGGCGCCTTCCGACAGCGCCCACGCAGAGCAGCCCGCCGTCGGCGGTTACGTGGTGTCTCTGCCAGCCGCGTCGGGAGCGCTCGAGCTCGTGGTTCAGCTGTCGAACCACCTCACGCACACGGGCGGCCTCGGACGCGCTCCGGTGCTCGGCCCCCAAAGCGTGATCTCCGCGGCCCACGAGCACAGCATCGTCTGGGCGGTGTGCCTGTTCGGCGTCTTGCTCGCGGTGGCAATCTATCACCTCGGCATTCACCTGCTCTTGGCACAGCGTCGTGAGGCGCACCTCATGCTCGCGCTCAGCTGCATCGCCGTGGGCTCTCACGCCCTGCTCGTGGACACCGAAGCCCTCAGCGCCCTCCTCGGTCGTGATCCACCGTTCTGGCTTGCGCTCAAGCTCGAGTACACAGCCCTGTACGTCTCGATGTACCTCGGCATCGCCACGCTCGAGCACCTGTTCCCCGAGGAGTTTGCCTCGCGTCTGATCACCCTCTTCAAGCTAGCCGCGCTCAGCTTCGCGGTGGTGTGTCTGGCGACGCCGGCGGACGTCTACACGCGCACGCTGTCGGCGTTTCACCTCACGGGCCTCTTGTCGATGCTCGCCGTCGGACAGCGTCTGTTGAAGGCTGCATTGGCGCAAAAGCCCAACGCACGCTTCGTGCTGCTCGGCTTCGTCGTGCATCTGGCCGGGACGATCCACGACGTCCTCTTGGTGCACGCCGATGGTGCGCTCACCACGGAGCTGCGGGCGCCCTCGCTGCTCGTGTTCATCGCCTCGCAGGTGTGGTCTCTGGCCAAGCGCTACAGCGATTCGACGGCTGCCGTGCAGCGGCTCACGCACGACCTGTTGCGCACCAACCAAGAGCTGTCGCATACCAATCGTTCGATCATCCGCTTCGTGCCCCACGAGTTTCTCGCGCTGCTTCAGCGTCGTTCGATTCTCGAGGTCGAACGAGGGGATCACCGCGCGCTCGAGATGAACGTCTTGTTCTGCGACATTCGCGACTTCACCCCACTCGTGGAGTCGATGCCCGAGGGCCATGCGTTTCGCTTCATCAACGACTACCTGAGCGCGATGGAGCCACCCATCCATCGTCACGGCGGCTTCATCAACCAGTACCTCGGCGACTGCATCATGGCCCTGTTCCCGGGCCGCGCCGATGACGCAGTCGAGGCGGCCATCGATATGCTCACACAGCTCGAGGCGTTCAATCTGGCTCGGCCCGCGGGTCACCCGGTGCGCGCAGGCATCGGCATCCACACCGGACCGCTCATGCTCGGCGCCATCGGTGGCAAGGAGCGTCTGGACAGCGGTGTGGTGGGCGACTCGGTGAACCTCGCCTCGCGCCTGGAGGGGCTCACGAAAGAGTACGGAGCCTCGATTCTGATCAGCGAGGACACGCTTTCCCTCCTCGAGACCCCGAGCCGTTTCACGCTGCGCGAGCTCGACCACGTCACGCCCAAGGGCAAGAGCCGGCGCGTGCGGATCTACGAGGTGCTCGATGCGCTCGACCCGCGCACACGCGCCCTGCGCCTGAGCACTCGCGACACGTTTCTCGCGGGCGTCGAGGCCTACCATGCTGAGCGCTTCGACGCGGCGCGGGTCGCCTTCGAGCAGGTGCTCGATCGGGACCCCACGGACACGGCGTCGCTCTCGTACCTCGAACGCTGCCGGTCGGAGCTGAGCGGCGGCACGAGCGCAGGGGCTACGCGGGGGATGCGGCGAAGCTTCGCCGGCTGAGTCGGAAATTTCTCAGTTGCAGCTGTTGCGGCACTGCCCCGCGCAACACTTTCGGGCGCCGGCGCAAAGGTTGTTACACGAGCCGCAGTGACTGCGATTTGTCTGGAGATCGAAGCCTTCGTCGACCTGACCGTTGCAGTTGTCGTCCTTCTGATTGCAGATCTCGGTGCTTGGCACGCACATCGTGCCTGCATCGGACTGCATGCCAGCGTCGACGGCTCCCCCATCGCTTTCGCCGCCGTTCGCGCCTCCCGACGAGCCTGCATCGGTGCCGCCCGCATCGGACGTGCCCTCACCACCGTTGCTCGCAGGATTGCCGCCCGCATCTCCGCCGCTCCCGGCTCCGCCGTCTTCCGGCACGTCGCCCACACGAGGCTCATCGCCGTCCCAGGCGGCGAGGCTGTCAGGATCGATCGTGGCGTCGACACAGCCGCGCTCGGTGCACGTCTGTTCGCCGCACTCGACCGCCACGCAGCTCGCGAAGAGGTGCAGCGGCAACACGAGCGTCTTGCCCTCCACGAAGGCGAGCTCGGCGCGCCGCTCGACCACACGCTGGGTGCCGAGCACGCCAGTGACCGTCACCTGCAACGGCCCGAGCGGCCCGCCTTCGTGCACGAGACCCAGGCTGCGCGGCAGGGCTTCTTCTCCCGTACCGAGCGCTGCCTTCACGAGGCGCGCCGCGCCCGTGGGCCCCTCGACCGCTAGCTCGAGCCCATCGAGCTGTGCGGGCACTCGGAGGTCGCTGTCGACCACCAACATGATCTGGGTGCGCTTCGACAGGTCGCCCTGGCAGCCGAGCGAGAGCCACAGAAACAGCGCTGCCGTCCTCCACGCGGCGCGGCTCATTTCCATGTGAGCACCCCCGGTTGAGTGTCGCCAGCCAGCGGCTCTTGGCGCCCGGCGTCGTTGCGGGACAGGGCGATCCCAACGCCCACCGCGGCGCCGACGGCAACCAGACCTGCCCCGAGCCCGGCCCACAGCTTCCAGCGACCCGAAGACTCGTTCGCAGACGGGGCCGCCTCGATCGGTGCCGCAGGCGCGGGCTCCGCCTCGACCACGACGACGCTGCGCGCGGCCTCCTCGGGAGATGCCACCACGCTCACGTCGACGATCGCGGCCGTCCGCTTCGGAATCCTCACCTCGCGCCGCGACAGACTCTCGCCATGACGCTCGGCGACGATGAGGTGGGTGCCGGCCTCGACGGCCCGAGTGCGACCGACGAGCGAGGGATCGAGGGGCGAGCCATCGACTTGCACCGCCACGCCCTCGCGCTCGCCGCCGATCACGACCGTGAGGCGCGCGACGTAGGGCTGCAAGGCGCGCTCGAGCCGCGCGGCCCGCTCGCGCAAGGTCTCGCTGGTCTCCGGATCGATCAGCACACTCTGGGTACGGTTGTAGGCCTCGTCGTAGCGGCCGATCTCGTACAGCGCCGCGGCGAGGTTGTACTCGACTGCGGGCGCGTGATGGAGGTCGAGCGCATCGCGAAAACGCCGAGCGGCAGGTGCGAACTCGCCGCGAGAGGCGTACTCCACTCCCCGCTGAAACAGGCGCCGAGCCCGTGTGAGATCGGCCTTTGAGGGCTCGCCTTCTCCCGCGACTGAGGCCGTGGGCGCCTCCGCCGACGAGGGCGAGGTCTGGCCGTGCGCTTTGCCTGTGTGCGCGAGGCAGAGCCCCAGCGCGAGGCAGAGCCCCAGCACGAGGCCGTGCCGACGTCCGGAATCAGAAGCCAGGATCGGCGACGAAAACCGGGGTGGGACGACGCGGCTTGGGTGCGGGCTCGACGGGACTGGATGGTGCTGGTTCATCGTCGGACTCGGGAACGAGCTCGGGATTGCCTTGTACGGTGACCTGCTCGGGGCCGCTCGGCGCGGGCTCCGTGGGCATGGGCGCGGCTGCGGTGGGTGGTATCGGAGACGCGGGCTCGGGCGGAGGCGTCGCCGTGGAGCCGCTTTCATTCGACGCAGCCGGGGGCGCAACGCGCGCCTCGCTTCCGATCTCGCGCTTTGGCCACAGCGCCCAGACCGCGAGGCTCGCTCCGAGTAGGGCGAGAGCGAGCACCATCAGCACCCTGCGCCCGCGCTTTGCGCTCGGTGCAGGGGACGGCTCGATCTCGATCTCGACCGGCTGCAGCGAAGTCGAACGCGGGTCGTGGTCTTCGAGGGCGGCGAGGCGCTCAGCCACCAGAGGCCCCGTATACAGCGAAGGCGCGCGGTCGTGCTGCTCTGGATACAGGGCTTGCATCAAGCCTGCGAGACGGCGCGAGCTCACGACCTCGCCTGCATTCGCCAGAAAGCTCTCGAGAGCGGCCTGCATCGCTCCGGCGCTGCGGAAGCGGTCGTCGGGCTTTTTCGCGAGCGCGCGTTGCACGATGCTGTCGAGCGCCTCTGGGACGTTCGCCACCACGTCGCGCAGGGCTGGCGGCGCTTCGTTGATCACCGCGAGCACCGTCTCGCGCGGCGTGTCGCGCTTATACAGACGGGTGCCCGTCAGCATCTCGAACAAGCACACCCCGAGGGCGAACACGTCGGCGCGTCCGTCGATGGGCCGCTGCAGCGCATACTCGGGCGCGATGTAGCCGAACTTGCCCTTGACGGTGTCGGCGCGTGAGTCTTCGCCTTCGGCGCCCGCCACCTCGGCCACGCCGAAGTCGAGCAACTTCACGACGCCGTCGTGGCGGATCATGATGTTCTGCGGATTGACGTCGCGGTGCACGACGCGAAGGCGCTTGCCGCGCGCGTCGCGGGCGTGGTGAGCGTAGTCGAGGGCCGCGGCCACCTGCGCTGCGATGCTCGCTGCGAGCGCAGGGGCAACCGGTTGCTTGTCGCTCTTCGCCGTCGACAGAAGGTGGCTCAGCGATACGCCGTCGATCCACTCCATGGCGATGAAGTAGTGACCGCCCCACTTGCCGAACTCGTGCACGTGACAGATGCTCGGATGCACGAGCTGCAGCGCCGTGCGCCCCTCGCGAAGAAACATCTCCTCGAAGTAGGCGTCATCGGCCTGAGAGCGCTTCTGACGCCGCAACACCTTGAGCGCGAGATGGCGAAAGCCTCCGCCCTCGATCGTCTCTCGCGCCAGATAGATCTCCGCCATGCCACCGACTGCGAGTCGTCCCACGACGTCGTAGCGTGCAAAGCGCGTCACGGGCGGAGGCAGAGACGGAAGCGACGTGCGTCCGGTGTCGCGATCGAACTCGTGGACGACGATCGGTGGCGTGCGCGCCACGAGAGCGAGCGCCTCCTTCGGAACCGCGGCTGGCCTCGGAAGCTGGGGCATGGCGTTGCTGCGCCGAACCTCACTCGACTCCTGTGTACCCGAGCGCGAGGCGTCAGCCTTCGCACCAAGATCGTCAGAATACGAAGGCGCCCGCATCACGGATCAGTATATGGAGGTCCAGGGCGCGATTGCACACGAAGCGAAATAGACGCGAAGTAAGGTCGTAGCGTCTGCCCGCTCGGTTCACAGGTGTGCCCCGTGCAGCCGTAGTGGGCTCAGGGGCAGACGTTTGCGCTGCCCGGCGTTGGGGTCACGAGCAGAAAGTCGCGCGCATCGTGGTCGGCATCGAAGCCATCGGGGCAGCGTGCAAGGGCGCCTGCACCCGTGTCTTCGCCTGCACCCGGCCCGTCGCCCCAGCCTGAGATGCTGCCCTCGTAGGACACCGCGTCGAGCACGACGTCCCCGCGTACGAGACGCAGGCCATCGGGCCCACCGTTTTGCAGTCCCGAGCCGGAAAGCCTCAGGCCGACCACCCCGCTCGGCAGCGCCAGAAGCACCGCGTCGTCCGCGACCACGAGGCGGGCACCGGGCGCAAGCGACTCGCCCGCCTGCGCGAGCGCCACACGCCCATACACGGCGCCATCGCCTCCGTTCACGAGCTCGAGCGTCACGTCGGAGAGCGGCGCAGCGCAGCGACCCACGTTGACGAGCTCCACAAATTCGGCATCGTCGGGGCCGTCCTGCTCGTAGTCGACCTCATTGATCACGAGCTTTTCCCCACACGCGCCGTCGGCCGTCTCGGCGGCCCCGCTGCCTGCGTCTTCAATGGCGAGTCCGATGTCGAGCGTACCGCGACCGAGAGGCAGCACAGGTCCGTCGCGCAGCGCGAAGCGAAACAGCTCCTGTGTGATCTGACCGGGCTCGACGAGCAACGTCATTGGGTTTTCGCTCAACAGCTCCGCCATCACGGGCGCGCCTGGCTCGGTGACCCGCACCAGCGACCAGCCATCGAGCAGCGTCAGCGCATAGGCGCCAGCCGGCAGCGTGAGCTCGATCGGGTCGTCCCCCTCGGCCACGATGCC
>CAYNOM010000302.1:0-7536 GCA_964398415.1 uncultured Polyangiales bacterium
GAGCTGACACAAGCCGTCTCCGCCCTCGACGGTGTCTCGATGATGGTTCTCGGTCGCGGCAAGGTGCGGCGAGCTGCCGCCGCGCTCGCGCAATTCGGTAGCGACCCGCGCGAGGGCGTACAGCACGCCCTCGGTTCGATCGCGAGCCGGCTCGAGATCGATCTGCGCACGGCAGACCCGGCGCGCTACGTCGGCGTGATCCTGGTCGAGGGCCTGCGCGGCAAGGAAGAGGCGGCCAACGCCGCGCTCGGTGACGCCGCGCCCATGCTGTCGTTCGTGGGCGGCTCGGCCGGCGACAACGGCGCGTTCAAGCAGACGCGCGTCTACGTCAACGGGCAGGTCTCGGACGACGGCGCCGCGCTCTTGCTGCTCGACATGGCGGTGCCCTTCGTCGTCGGAAAAACCTGCAGCTTCGAGCCCATCGGTGCGCCCCACGTGGTGACACGCGTCGGCAACACGAACCGCACGCTGCTCGAGCTCGACGGGCGTCCCGTGCTCGAGGTGTACGCCGAGGCGGTGGGTTGCCAGAAGCACGAGCTGAACGCCGACGTGTTCATGACGAACCCGCTCGGCGTGCTGATCGAGGGCAAGCCCTGGATTCGCAGCCCGCAGGTCGTGCTGGCCGATGGCGGGCTCAAGTTCTACTGCGAGCTCGTCGAGGGCAGCCCGATCCACGTGATGCGCTCGACGGATCTCGTGGGCGACACGCGGCGCGAGCTAAAGCGCGTGCGAGAAGCGCTGGGCGGCCAGCTGTCGGGTGGCCTCGCCTTCAACTGCATCCTGCGCCGACTCGAGCTCGACGCAAAGCAGCAGCACGAAGCCTTCCTCGAAGCCTTCGAAGGCCTCGAAGTGGCGGGCTTTCACACCTACGGCGAGAGTTGGCTCGGCCACATCAATCAGACGCTGACCGGGCTCTGGTTCGCCTGATCCAGGGACGGGATGGAGTCGCAGCGCGTCAGCATCCCTCGAACTTTTCCGCCCGGACAGGCGGATGAATGGCAGCCCGCTTGCGGGCCGCGCTTCGACATGCGGCGCATGTTGGGTCGTGGCGGCATGGGCGTGGTGTGGGAGGCCCTCGATCGCAAGACCGGCATGCTGGTCGCGCTCAAGACGATTCAGACGCCGAGCGCCAATGCGCTGTATCGCCTGAAGAAAGAGTTCCGCCTCGCGCAGGATCTGCAGCACGAAAACCTCGTGGCCCTGGGCGAGCTGGTCGAGCACGAAGGCTCGTGGTTTCTCACCATGGAGCTGCTCGAGGGGGTCGACTTCCTCACCTACGTGCGCGGTGACTACGGCAACGCGCGTGTGCAAAGGAAAGACGAGCCCGCCTGCGACGAGGAGCGTCTCGTCGATGCGCTGGGGCAGCTTTTGCGCGCACTCGATGCCCTGCACGGCCAGGACCTCGTGCATCGCGATGTGAAGCCCTCGAACGTGATGGTGACGCTCGAGGGGCGCGTGGTGCTGCTCGACTTCGGTCTCGCCACGGTGGCCGCCGAGAGCATGCAATCGATCGGTGACAACGTCGTCGGCACGGCCCACTACATGGCGCCCGAGCAGGCAGCGGGTGCCGCCGTCAGCCCCAAGGCAGACATGTACGCGGTGGGTGCGATGCTCTACGAAGCGCTCGCCGGTCGCCCGCCCTTCGAAGGCACCTTGCTGCAGGTGCTCATGCAAAAGCAGTACGACGTGAGCATCAAGCCCTCCGAGGTGGCCCAGGTGGCACCCCTGCTCGAGGCGTTGTGCCTCGATCTGCTGCAGGGCGATCCGGAGCAGCGTCCAAGCCCTGCCAAGGCCCTATCTCGACTCGGTCTCGAGGTGCAACACAGTGGCGCGCGCTCGGCGAGCCAGCTGCTCTCCGAGGCGAACAACGTGTTCGGGCGTGAGCACGAGTGGCAGGTCTTGACCGACGCGCTCGAGCGCTCGCGCCGTGAGGGCGCCCAGGTGGTGCTCGTGCGCGGCAAGTCCGGACTCGGAAAAACCACGCTGATCCAAGCGTTCTGCCGCAGCATGGCCCACGAGCACGAGCCTGCGTTCGTGCTGTCCGGTCGCTGTTACGAACGCGAGCACACGCCCTACCGGGGCTTTGACGCGGTGATCGACGAGCTCGCGCGCCATCTGCGACAGCTGCCTGAGGCGCAGATCAAGAAGCTCCTGCCCCACGATGCCTTCGTGCTGACGCAGCTCTTTCCGGTGCTCGGCCGTGTGCCCGCGATTGTACGCAGTCGTGGAGGCAGTGACGAAGGCGGCGACGATCAGCACCGCCGCACGCGTGCGTTCGAGGTGCTGCGCAAAATCCTCAACGAGATCAGCGCGAACACGCCGCTGATCGTGTTCGTCGACGACGCCCAGTGGGCCGACGGCGATGGCGCAACCCTCTTGCTCGACCTCTTGCAGGGCGAGGATGCGCCCAAGGTGCTGTGGCTCCTCGCCGCGCGCGAGGACACCTCGGGCGACGCCGCCGAGCGACCGCTCGTGAAGGTTTGCACTGCGCTCGAGCAGCGCATCGAGACGCTCGAGGTGAAGACCCTCAGCGAGGAGGCCTCACGTCACCTGGCCCGTGAGCTCATGCGGCGCGTGGAGCCGAAGGCTCTCGACACCGTCGACGCCATCGTGTGCGAGGCCCAGGGCCATCCTCTGCACATCGCCGAGCTCGTGCAGCACGCCGCGCACTACGGCCTGCGCGCCGACAGGCCTCCACGCCTCGAGGACGCCATCTGGGCGCGGGCGAGCGGCCTGCCCCGCGACGTCGTACGGGTGCTGACGGTGATCTGCGTGGCCGGCGCCCCCGTCTCGGCGGACGTCGTCGCCTTGGCCGCAGACATCAAAAAGCGCGCCTGCACCCGTGCCATGGGCATGCTGCGCGTGGCCCAGCTCGCGCGCTTTACACCGCAAGGTCGCGTCGAGCCGTTCCACGATCGCGTACGCGAAACTGTCGTGCAGCGCCTCAGCCCCGCGGAGCTGCGCGAGCTGCATGCGCGCCTCGTCGACTTGCTGGAGAGCGAGCCCGATCACCACGACCTGCTCGTTCACCACCTGCGCGCCCTGGGCGATGCCGAGCGCACGACTCGCCTCGCACGCAATGCCGCCGAGCGGGCCGTCCAGGCCCTCGCCTTCGACCGCGCCGCCACCCTGTACCGCACGGCGCTCGACATGCAGCACGGCAGTGAGGCGGATCTGCGCGCCCTGCAGCTCGGCCTCGCACGAGCGCTGATGAACATGGGCCGCTGCGCCGAAGCGGCTGAAAAGTTCTTGTGTGCCGCGGAGGGGGCCGATCCCGAAACACGGCTCGATGCCCAGCGCCTGGCGGCGCAGCAGCTGATCACGAGCGGGCACGTGGAGCGCGGGCTCGAGGTCGCCTCGAAGCTGCTCTCCGAGCTTGGGATCTCTCACCCGAAGACGCCGCGCGCTGCCCTCGTGTCGCTCCTTTACCATCGCGCAAGGCTGCGCATGCGGGGCCTTACGTTTCAGGAGCGTCGCGCCGGTCAGATCACGCGCGAGCAAATCAACTACATCGAAGTGCTGCGCGCGATAGGGCAAGGCCTCGCGCTCGTGGACAACATTCGTGGCGCCGACTTCAACGCGCGCTTTCTGCTGCGTGCGCTCGAGCTGGGCGACCGACACCACGTCGCCCAAGCCTTGGGCTCTGAAGCCACCTATCAGGGCTCACAAGGTAAGAAAGCGCTGCTCCGCGCAAGAAACCTGTCACGCACGCTGCAGGAGATCAGCGAAGACCAGAAAGACCCCTACTACAAGGCCTGGTCTACCTCCATCGCGGGTGCGCTCGACCATTTCGAGGGCTTCTTCGAGCGCGCCGAAGAGCGTCAGCGTAAGGCCATCGCCTTGTTTCGCGCGCGCACCACGGGCTACACCTGGGAGCTCAACTCTGCGATCACGTTCCGCTTCTTTGCGCTCAAGCACATGGGACCGGTAGCGGCGATTCGCAAGGAGTTCGAGCGCGAGCTGCGCGAAGCGATGCGCCGCGGTGACATGCACATCGAAACCTCCCTGCGCCGCTACTGCACCTTTCTGTGGCTCGCGCGCGACGACGAAAGGGGCGCCGAGGAGAACTTGTCGTCGTCGAAGTGGGCGCCGCCCGAGGGGCGCTTTCACCTGCAACATTGGTACGAGCTCGAGGCGCGCATGGAGCTCCTTCTGTACACGAATGCGATCCCGCAAGAGGTGTCCGAGGTGCTCGCGCACTTTGAGCCTCTCGAGCAGTCGCTTCTTGCGCGCGTACGCTCGATCCGCGACGTGTCGACCTGGCTCAAGGGGCGCTGCTTGCTCGCCCATCCGGCAGAGGTCGAGCCGAAGCGACGGCTCAAATTGGTCGAGAGCGCCGCGAGCGTGCTCGAG
This sequence comes from uncultured Polyangiales bacterium, assembly GCA_964398415.1. Classification (GTDB taxonomy): domain Bacteria; phylum Myxococcota_A; class Polyangia; order Polyangiales; family DASUME01; genus DASUME01. Next base: position 4,354 of record CAYNOM010000302.1, read on the forward strand.
AAGGGTGGCCTGTGCCACGCCGAAGCCTGGGCCTCACTTTTGCGTGGTGCGTTGCACGCGGCGCGCGGCGACACGGACAAGGCCCTCGCCTCGTTGTCGACGAGCGCGCAGATTGGAGACGAGCGCGGCATGCGTCTCGTCGCAGCCGCCGCACGCATGCGACGCGGCGAGTTGCTGGGTGGCGACGAAGGGCGTGCGCTCCGCGCACTGGGCGAGAGCGCGATGCGCGAGCTCGGCGTGGTGGCACCTCGAAGGTACCTTGCCGTGCTCGCACCCGGCTACGCCGAGAGCAGCGGCTGATCCGTCGGGGCCGGGCCGTCCCCCCGCAAGCGCCGTTCGAGAAAGGCAATGAGCTTCGTCGCACGCTCGTCCCAGGTCAGGTGCTCGGACGTGTCGAGCGCGGCTTGGGCAAGTCTCGCCCTGAGCGCCGCGTCGGACAGCAGCGTGCGCAGGGCTTGCGTGGCGGCGTCGAGATCGCCTGGCGGGACGAGCCGCGCGTTCTTTCCGTCTTCGAGCAGCTCGAGCACGTCTGGGGTGGCTGGCGCGAGGATGGGCCTCCCTGACGCGAGGTACTGAAACAGCTTCATCGGCAGCACCGTATTGCCCACGAGCGACAGGCCGCGACTGCTGGGCGGCAGGAGCAAGACATCGGAGGCGACGAGGTAAGGAGCCACCTGCTCGAAGGGTTGCCACGGCACGAGCTGCACGTTGGGCACGCGACTCGCAAGCCGTTCGATCAAGCCGAGCTTGCCATCGTGGCCCACCAACAGAAACAAGGCCTCGGGCGTGCGTTTGGCCATGGCGATGATGGCGTCGATGCCTTTGGTGGCGTTGACGTGACCCGTGTAGGAGACGATGGGCCGAGCGGCATCGAGCCCGAGCAACCTGCGCGCCTCGGCTTGCGAGGAGACGCGGCGGATGAGCGCTGGGTCGTAGCCATTGTGCGCGACCAGCAGGCGCTCCTTGGGTACTCCAAGCGCTCGATAACGCGTCTCTGCGAAGTGCGAGTGGAGCACGGCACCCAAGGCATGGGGCCTCGTGAGCGCGGCGCGAAATGCTGGGCCGAGAACGCGAAACTGATCGAACCACGGACGGTAGGTCTCGTAGGCGTAGGGCACGTCGGACAGGGCCGCGAGAAACAGCGTCGGAAAGTTGCGCGTGTAGAGCACGTCGGCAGCGCGTGCCTTGGCTCGCGCCACGATCGCGTGAAACAGCTTGCGCGCGTCGCTCTGCGAGACGAACGGCCCCGGGACGCCCTCGACACGGAAGTCGCCGCGCACGCGATAATAGTCGCAAAGCGCGTCACGATCGGGCGTCTCGCCGCGCCGCATGGGCAAAACCAGCGTGACGTCGACCCCGGCGCGAGACAACGCCGAGACCGTCTGCAGCACCTGCTCGGAATCCGTCTCGGTGGCGGGCAGCGGACGATCGAAGAGGTAGGCGATGCGCACGGAGGGCTCGAAGACGAAGGTCGGAAGGAAGAGAACGCTGGCTCAGGAAATGATCGGGAGACGCTTGTCGGCGCCCATACCCGACGCGGCACCGCCTGCCGTCGTGACCGCCACACTCTCACCGTCCTGGGCGCGGTAGCCATCGAAGGCACTGGCACGTCTGACGCAGGCGATGGTGCACTTGTCCTCGCAGCCCTTCTTCGCCTCGAACGCTTCGCGCATGGCGGCCCGATCGTAGTCGAAGAGCGACACCCCAGGCTCGCCACGGCGCTGGCTGCAATAGGACACCTTGCCGTGCTCGTCCACGTACAGGTAGCGGCTGCCGGCGCGGCACTTGAACGGGGCTTCTCCACCCGCGATCATCACGTCTTCCCAGCCTTCGCCGGCGCGGTGAAAGATCGTCTTCTTGCTGCGCGCGCGCATCTCGCGGTAGAGCGCGGCCAGCTCGTCGCCCAAGAGACCCGCATCGAGCTGACCATCAGGGCCGTGCATGAGGCCCACTGTCATGTAGAAGCCGAGCCGCTCCACCTCGTCGACGAGCGTGCGCGTAGCCGATGACGGGCTCGAGCCGAGCACCGCGTTCACGTTGACCCCGAAGCGCGCGTGCTCCTTCAGCAGCTCGAGCTTCTTGCGGATCTTCGACAGCGACTTCTGCGACACGTCGTTCGGCTCGAGGTTGTCGATCGAGATCTGCAAGAACGACAGCTGGGCCGCGTTCAGGCGCTCGATCCACTTGCGCGTGATCGGATAGGCGTTGCTGATCGTCGTGACGACCATGCCCTTGTCCACCGCATAGGCGACGAGCTGATCGAGCTCGGGGTGCAGGAGCGGCTCGCCGCCCGTGAACGTGAGCACCAGCGTGCCGAGCGCAGCGACGTAATCGATCTGGCGCTTCAACCGTTCGGTATCGACCGGATCCGAGACGTCGTCGTACTCGTTGCAGTAGCCACAGCTCAAGTTACAGCGGCGCGTCACCACCATCTGAACGAGCGCGGGTGCGGTAGGCGTGAAAAGCATGCGGGCGCCGCGCACGAGCGCGGTCGGAAAGCGAGCTGGCAAGAACAACGGACATCCCCCCAAGTACGGACGGAGTGCAGACTAGCCAGAAACGCCCGCAGGGGCCAGCGCCGCGCGTGGGCAGCCCTGCTAGGGCGCGTCCGTGTCGGTCGGCAGATACAGCAGCAACCCCGCGTAGGCACACACGAGGCCCATCAGCTGGGGCTCCAAGAGGCCCCGCGGCACCCAGGCGCGGCCGGATTCGCTGACGTCGACGGCTCCCTCGCCTTGCGCGTCGCGAAAGTGATAGCCGAGGGCGCTGCGCTGGGTGTGTCCCTGCTCGGACTCGAACACCGCCGACACCTCGAAGCTCGGGCCCGCCCCGAGCTCGGCGCGTCCGACCCCGTCGACCAGCTCGAGCTTCGCCTGCGTCGCCCCTGCCGCGGTGCATACGCAGCTGAAGCTCACCTTGCTCTTCTCGAAGCCCATGACCGTATGCGTGACCGCCTGCTCCGTGCACTCGCCATGCAGCCCCTGTCCCTGGGCCTTCACCTCGTAACGAAAGGCCTTCTTCTGGCTGTCTCGGCCAAAGGGCCCCGCGCTCTGCGAGCTGCCGCGGTTCCAGTCGCGGTCGATGTCGGTCACGGCGTAGGCGCCCAGGGTCAGGTCTTTGTTCCTGAGACCCTTGAGGCTCTGGGAGTAGCCCCCCACCTTCAGCTCGTCGGCCGAGGCGACG
>CAYNOM010000303.1:0-7523 GCA_964398415.1 uncultured Polyangiales bacterium
AGTCGACGCCGAGCTCGACGAACTTCGGCAGCGTCCAGTAGATCTTCTGGGCGTATTGGAAGAATGCGGGCTTGAACGGCACCGAGAGGTTGGGCATCGCGGACGCGGAGAGGCTCGCGGGCTCGAGCGAGCGGTCATCGCTGCCCGACGCCCCTTGGCGAATCCAGGTTGCGAGGCTGTTCTCCGGCCGATTCATCTCGCGCAAGAACTGGCGCAGCTGTGCCTCGATGACCCAGCTTGCGAGCCCAGGCTTCAGCGCATCGAGCCGCTTGGGCAACGTGCCGTAGCCCGCGCCTCGGTGAGAATTGGTGTTGTCGGCTCCGTAGAAGCCCCACGGACCCATCACCCGGATGTTGAACCCGAGGCCGTTGTTCGGAGAGGTCGCACCACTCCAGGTGCGCGTCTGGTACATGAGGTTCGACGAGTAGTAGAACCGCAGCGGCTCCATCAGACCCGAGTACGCGCTCGCATAGAGGATGAACATCGGGACGTAGTTGAAGTCGACGGGACTGGTCTGATTGATCATCCCCATGCCGGGGTTGACGACCTGCTGCAGGTGGTACCACGAAGTCGACTCGTAGGTGCCCACCTTCTCGGACTGGCCGAGGAAGGCGATACAGTTGACGTTGATCTCACACGACGTGAAGTGCGGAGGCGGCTCGAAGACCTGGAGCTGCTTCCCTAGCCACTGACGCGCGCGCGGCTGGTCGACCGCGCTGATGAGCTGAGGAGCCTTGTCGTGCAGCTGGAACTCGTGATGGAGCTCGAAGAACTTGACGGCCATGAGGCGCGCCAGGCTCGTCTTCGCGAGCTCCACCGGGAGGCCGGGTCGCAGCCCCTCTGTGACTGCGTCGCCATCGCGCGTGCGCCAGTGGTTCTCCGTGCTCCCGCCCTGCTCGAAGAAGCGCCGGTGGTTTAGGTAAAAACTACGGGTCGCGCTGAGGATCCCTGAGAGCCCCCCGTACGGAAACTGTCGGGTCGTGAAGTACGTACGCAGCGCCTGGTAGGCGCGCACGGGTTGGTAGGTGATGTTGCCGTCAATCCAGCCGTTCCGATCGAAGGCGTCGAGCGGGTGGACCAACGGCAGCCAACGCTTCCAGTCAGGAAGCTGGATCGACACTCGCTGCGTCGAGGTGTCCCACATCTTGTCGGAGTCGAAGAACGCAGCGACGCTCTGCTTGGTGGGGTTGGATCCGAACATGTCAGGCAGCATCTCGGCGTCGGTCTCGAGCACCGCATCGAGGCCCGCTCCTGCAGCCCACTGCCAGATCGGGCGCTGCGCGACCTCAGGCCCTGGCTGGAAGGGCGGGTTCCACGGACGACCCGTACGCCCGACGTCGTCGTGCTTGGCCGAGAGTGAGCGCACGTAGGAGGCGATGAGCTCGCCTTCGCGCTGGGTAAGGCCGTGGAACTTGGAGCGCTCGATGATGGAGTGGTTGGAGTAGGCGAAGAGCTCCAGGTCTCGACCATCCTGAGTATGGCAGTCGGCGCACTTGGCGCGAATCTGCCGGCGCGCAGAAAGGCTCTGGTTGTACCAGAAGCCCTGGCGCGCGTTCGGCAGGTAGTGGCTCCACAAGTTGGCCGTGCGCCACAAACGCTCTCCCTCGGCGATGGACGCGGCAGCGGTGTAGGGAGCGGTCCAGCTTTCGGGGTTATCCTCCACGAACACCTCGGATCCGAGCAGCGCTTTGCCTGCTGCATCGAGCAGGTTCATGCGAACGACGCGGAAGCCGATCGAGATGGTGTCGGATCTGTCGAATCGGAAGCGGACGACGTTGGACCCTGCACGCACGCCGCTCGCCGGGATGGTGAAGCGGATCGTGCTGAGGCCACCGTGGGCCATGCCGCCATAGCCCTTTTCCTTGGGCGGAAAACTGACCGTGGCGTGGTTGAGGCTGAGCCACGCACCATTGTTGATCTGAACGGACGCCTTGTTCTCGTAGCTCAGGTTGTTGACCTGCAGCCACAAGGACCGTGCCGAGGCCGCCTGACTGTTCGAGAGACCGAAAGTGCGCTCGGCGGTGGTGCCCTCTGCGCCTAGTACTTCTACGGGCAACGTGACGGTAGGCGTAGCGCACGTTCCTTCCGCGACGCCGCAGCCGCAGATCCCTGGCACCGTCTTGGTGGGGTCGTTCGGGCACTCGTCCGCCGGTGGGGTGTCTGGGGCCGTCCGATAGAGCATGCCGTCAGGCACCTTGGTGAAGCTGCCACTACCGTTGTGCTTGTAGCTGAGCTGCAGGGTCTCCCCGCCGCGGTTCTCGAAGAAGCGCAGCTCGAAGGGGTGGTAACCGGCCGTCAGGCGCACGCCGCCTTCGCGCGCGCGCGGCCCGTGAGTGCCGTCGTTGTCGACGACCTTGGCGCCGTCGATGAACAGCTGAGACCCGTCGTCGGAGAGGGTCTGGAAGACGTAATCGTTGGTCTGGTCGATGCGTAGCAGACCTTTGAAGACGACTCCGAAGGCGTCTGTCCCCGCGTAGCGCGAAAGGTCGATGTTGGGCAGCGAGAGCTCTTGGTCGGGCCGCAACGACGAGAAGTTGGGCATCCCGCTGATCGTGCCGCTCAGCGCGTAGTGCGCCGCCTGAACACCCTGCTGACCAGCGCTTCCGCCCGTGCCCGTATCTGGGGCGCCCCACACCTGCACTTCCGCGAGCGAAAGTGCCTCGCTGCCGCGTAGCTGCACGCGCACCGCACGCACGCCGCTCGCGGAGAGCGTGATGTCCGTTTGCGTGCCGGCCTTGCCCGCGTGGTCGCGGGTCGCCACCACCTTGCCTCCCGCGTCCAGGTAATCGACGCGAAAGTTCGACAGGCGCTGACTGCAACAGTCGGTGCGGTTCCAGATCGTGACCCCATCGACGCGGTGCGGGCCGCCCAGGTCCACGCGCCACCAGGGCGCCGCAGAGGGCGCGGTGTGGGTCACCGAGTTGTTCCCGTAGGTGCCGTTCGTGTTGCCATCCACCGCGCGCTCAGGCACGCCGCGATAGGCCGTCGACGACTGTTGCGTCGGCCGGCCCCTTGCCACGTTCTTAAGTCCGGGAAACAGGGCCTTGTCACCCGCACCGCCGTCCTCGTCGGCGAGCTCGTGTCCCTGCTCGGCGTCGGCGTTTGGCTCGCCGCAGCCCAGGCCGGCGACGATGAGTGTGCCGAGCGCGAGGTTGGCCGCCACCATGTGCTTCAAGGTCATCAGTGCTCCTGCTTTGCCGGTGCCCAACCCACACGGGCGTATCTCCTTTCCATGTCGGTTCTCTCTCGAAACCTTCACGGGCAGATGGCGCAACGATGCCTATCGTGATGAGATCACGAGTGAATCGTTCGTCCTGCCCGGCCGAATCGCTTTTTGGATCTCAGCGGAGGCCTGAGCGGCCGCCTTCAGCTCAGACGCTTCGCCTTGCGCTCGGCCACCACACGCTCGGCGAGCTGAGCTGGCATCACGTCGTAGTGCGAGTGCTGCATCGTGAAAGTGCCCTGGCCGCCCGTGGTCCCACGTAGCTGCGCGCCGTAGCTGCGCGTCTCCGCGAGCGGTGCCTGGGCTTGCACGACGCTCGTCCCGTCCGCCTCTGCGATCACGCCCATGATACGACCGCGCATGCCTTGCAGGTCGGTCATCACGTTGCCCGTCATGGCCTCGGGCACGCTGATCTCGAGGCTGACGAAGGGCTCGAGGAGCACGGGCTGGGCGCGCGCCATGGCATCTTTGAACGCCATCTTGGCGGCCGTACGAAAGGCTATCTCCTTGCTGTCGACGGCGTGGGCCTTGCCATCGGACACGGTGACGCGCACGTCCTGCATGGGGAAGCCGGCGACGAACCCCTCTTCCATGGCGTCGAGCACGCCCTTCTCCACGGCAGGGATGAAGTGGGTCGGGATGGCGCCGCCGAAGACGCGACTCGTGAACTCGAAGCCTGCGCCGCGGGGCAAGGGCTCGACGCGCAAGAACACCTCGGCAAACTGGCCCGCACCGCCGGTTTGCTTCTTGTGGCGGTAGTGGCCTTCAGCCTTTTGGGTGATGGTCTCGTGATGCGCCACGGTGGGCGTGCGCGTCTCCACGTTGACGTTGAAGCGGTTTTTGAGCTTCTCGAGCGCCACGCGCAGGTGCAGGTCGCCGAGGCCCCGCATCACGAATTCCTGGGTGTCCGGGTCCTGGCCCGACCTCAGCGTCGGGTCTTCCTCGCTCAGCTTCGTGAGCGCAGGGCCAAGCTTCTGGTCGTCGTTTTTCGTCGCGCCCGAGACGGCGAGCGCGAGCATGGGCAAGGGGTAGTGGGGCAGGACGGGGGCGAAGTCGTCTGCCCCCGGTGCGTGCAGGATCTGATCGACGTGCAGGTCTTCGATCTTGGCGAGGGCCACGATGTCGCCCGCGTAGGCCACCGCATCGAGCTCGGGGTGCTCGCGCCCTTCGACCTTCAGCACCGACCCCGCCTTGCGCGGCTTCTTGTCGAGCGCCGCCACGAAGTTGCTCGTTGCGTCGAGCTTGCCCTGGATGATGCGCAGCATGGCCATGCGACCCGCGTAGGGATCACTCGCCACCTTGAACACCTGGGCCAAGAGTGGCGCATCGACCGTGCACGCCATCTCGACCATGGTGTCACCGCGAAGAACGCGGCGCGGGCGTCCCGAGAGCGGGCTTGGCCCCTCTTCGACGAGGATGTGCAGGAGGTCATCGATGCCCACCTCGTCCTTGGCCGCCGTGAACAACACGGGCACGAGGTGGCCCGCGTTCATCGCCTTGACGAAGCAGCGCCGGAGCTCCTCGAGATCGATCGTCTCGCCGGAGAGGTAGCGCTCGAGCACCCCGTCGTCGATCTCGATGGCCGATTCGAGCATCTCTCGATGGATGCCGGTCACATCGCCGAAATCGGACTCTCCGGCCTCCTGATCGAAGCAGTCGATGACGTCTCTGCCGCCCTGGGTGGGCAGGTTGATGCAGTGTACCGCGCTGCCGAACGCGCTCTTGAGCTTGTCGACCAGGCCCGCGAGAGCTGCGGGCGCTTGATCGATCTTGTTCACCACGATCATGCGGGCAAGGCCCGCCTCTCCGGCGGCGTGATAGAGGCGTCGCGTGTGAAAGTCGACGCCGGCGCTCGCATCCACGACCACCACCGCGGTCTCGACCGCCGCGAGGCACGACAGCGCCGCGCCGATCAGCTCTGGATGGCCGGGCGTGTCGATGATGTTGATCTCGCGCCCCTCGTGCAGCGCAAACAGCACGCTCGCGCTGGTCGAGTGGTGGTGGCTCTTGGCTTCGGGCTCGAAGTCGCTCTGGGTGCTCTCCGACTCGACGCTGCCCATGCGCGTGATGGCGCCGCAGCGGTGCAGAAGCGCTTCGGCCAAGGTGGTCTTGCCGGCGCCCCCCTGACCCACAAGCACGATGTTGCGAATGTCCTGGGGTTGAAAGCTCTGAGCTTCTCTCATGCCGCCATGCTAGCGCCGGAGAAGGGGCGAGCAGCGACAAAATCTGGGAGCTTGCGCACCACGGACCGTCGCCTCCGCTTTCGGCGCTCGCCCCCCCCACCGTCCGACGACATGAAGGTCGTCCCCACGCCGTCCCGTCCCACGTCGTGCCCCCTGGCAGCGTCGCTTTGAGTCATGGGTCCCCGTCGTTGCTCCCCTCGCGCGGTATGGTGACAAAGCCATCAGACCACCAGACGTGATCGAGCTCATATCGGTCAAGGGAGAACCCGTCCAGGTACTGGCTGAAGCCCGGCTTTCCGCGAAGCGTTTCAATCGCCTCTTGGCCCTTCTCCTCGCTGGAGAACACACCAATGAGCTTGATGTCCTCTTCGTCGTCGCCTACCTCCCGTGAGTGCTGAAGAACGTAGACTATCATAGGCCCGTCCTTACTTTTTGAATCCACGGTCTTCCTACTTTGTGTCCCGTGACCAAGTCGGTTCCATCGAGCTCGGCGACCGGACGAAGCCCATCTTGATAGACCCACCTCGAGGTCAGCACGCCGTCGACGCGCCGTCCTACTCTGCGGCCGATGGCGTCGATCTCGTAACTTACTGCCTCGTGAAATGTGGTGGCACCTTCGGCGGCTCGATATGCGGCCGGCCAACCGATAGCATCGCGACGTCTTTCAGTTTCGAAGGACCGTCACCGTGGCGTGAAGGACCGTCACCCTCGTTGCTGAAGCTGGTGGATGAGGCCCTCGGCCTGCGCATCGGACGACACGGCAACGGCCAGGTCTACGTCGCGGGTGAAACGAGGCTCGTCCACGCGGACACGGCAAGCCCGCCCACCAACGCCGCATCAGCCCCAAGACCCGAGAGCTCAGCGAGGGTGCGAAGCAGGACGTCGTGCAGCAGGGTCAACGCCCTGCCTCTCGGACCTCACGAAGCTGCGCCGCAGTGTCGCCATGCTCGGCACCGGGACGAGTTCGCAGCCAGGCCACCATGCGACGGTCTAGCTCGGCTTCATCAGCCGCGGGATCGGCGCGCCGGAGCTGAGCCCGCTTCATCGCGACGCCCGTCTCGTAGAGGCGCAGGGCCGTTCGCAACTTCGTGCCGGCACGCTCAAGTTGTTCGCGACCCATGCCACGAGCTTGCCATGGAACGGGAACGACGCGCCACGCCCTGCGCCGCAGCCGGTGCACTCGCGCGTCTCGCTCCTCGCGCGGCGTGACCTCGACCGCCGATTCTGAGATCCAGAGGTCGGTGACGACACGCTCGCGGAGGCTCGAAGAGCGCTCTCAGGGGGCCAGAGAGCGGGTCGAGAGCCGTGGTTTCTGTTTAACTGCGTCTGGATCTTTGTTTTACAGGGCGCGCCCCTTCAGGGTACTCGATGGTGATGAGCCTGCGTCTTCCAGCACTTCTCGGCGTCGTGGCGCTCGCCGCTTGCACCGCGGCGAGAGTGCCGGTGACGACGCGGCCGCCGGCCTGCCCGGCCGGGCTTGACGCGGGAGACGTCTTCTCACGGGAAGGCGTCGAAGGGGTCTTCGTCCTTCGCGACGAGGTCACCGGTTGCGTGCAGACCACCGATGACACGATGGCCGGCCAGGGATTTCGGCCCCAGTCGACCTTCAAGATTCCCAACGCGCTCATCGGCCTGGAGACCGGGGTCGTCGAGGGCGAGCGCCACCTTTGGCGCTGGGATGGCGCCCCTCGCCGCCTGCATGACTGGGAGCAGGACCTGGACCTCGCAGGCGCGCTCAGGGTCTCGTGCGTGCCGTGCTTCCAGGACGTCGCGCGGCGGGTCGGCGCGGAACGGATGAGCCGCTACCTGGGCGACTTCGGCTACGGCAACCAGAACATTTCCGGCCCGATCGATGAGTTCTGGCTGGATGGCCAGCTACGCATCACTGCGCGCGGGCAGGTCGAGTTCCTCCACCGCATGCTGTCGAACGAGCTGCCCGTGAAGCGGTCGAACGTTGAGTTGGTGTGGCGCCTGCTGGAAATCGAGTCCGGCCCGAGCTTCACCTTCCGCGGCAAGACCGGTCTCGGCTCGCAGGACGGCCGCGCGGTCGGCTGGCTCGTGGGCTACGTGGAGCGCGAAGGGCATCGCTGGACCTACGCCACCTTGGTCCGAGGCCG
>CAYNOM010000304.1:0-7499 GCA_964398415.1 uncultured Polyangiales bacterium
CGGGTGCGCCGCAGGGGGACATGCTCCGAGGAGCGCAGGCGAAGCCGAGCACCGGAAAGGAGCGGGTCCACCGCAGGCGGCCGGCCACGGGCCTCCGTGCGCTCACCGTGAGTCACGAGCACGGCCGTGAGTCACGAGCACGAGCACGAGCACGAGCACGGCTGGGCGCGCGAGAACCCGCAGGTCGGCGGCGGCCTTGGCCCACGCCCGAACGCCTCAGGTGAGGCTGATCGACCAACCCCCTTCGCCCAGCCCCACGTCGATGCGACGCACGGGCCGCTCCTCGGCCACGCGCTCCAGGATGTGGCGCGAGAGCTGCGGCAGAAGCGAGCCTCGCAGCACGTGGTCGACATTGCGCGCCCCCGTCTCGGCCACCGTGCAGCGGCTGACGAGCTCGGGCAGAAGCTCGGGCGCGAACACGGTCTGGGCGCCGTGGCTCTGCTCCAAGCGGCGCGCGAGTCCCGCGAGCTTGAGCTGGACGATCTCGCGCAGCGTCTCTGGCCCCATCGGCGCGAAGGGCACGATGGTCATACGCGCCAGGAGCGCGGGCTTGAAGTGTCGGCTCAGCGTCGGACGAATCGCCTCCAGCACGGCGCCAACATCGGCCGTCGGATTGGCCTCGTAGATGCGTGCGATCACGTCCGTCGCAAGATTGCTGGTGAGCACGACGACCGTGTTCCGAAAGTCGATGCGCCGCCCTTCCCCGTCGCTGAGCGCCCCCTTGTCGAAGACCTGATAGAAGAGGTTCATCACCTCGAGGTCGGCCTTCTCGCACTCATCGAGCAGCACCACGGAATAGGGGTGCCTGCGCACCGCCTCGGTGAGCACACCTCCCTGGCCGTAGCCGACGTAGCCCGGAGGGGAACCTATCAGACGAGACACGGTGTGCTTCTCTTGGAACTCCGACATGTTGATCGTGGTCAGGAAGCGATCGCCGCCATACAGCGTGTCGGCCAGGGCCAGGGCCGTCTCGGTCTTGCCGACGCCGCTCGTGCCGACGAACAGCATGACGGCGCGGGGTGCGTCGGGGTTCGCCACGCCGGCGTGGGCCATGCGCACCGCCTCCGCCACACTCTGAATCGCGTGCTCTTGCCCGCGAATGCGCGCGCGAAGCCGATTCTCGAGATCGAGCACGGCCTGCATGGTGTCGCTCTGGATCTTGCCGACGGGGATGCCGGTCCAGCTCTGCACGACCCGAGCCACGGCCTGCGCATCGGCCTCAGCATGGATGAGCGGATCCTTGCCGCGCACACGCTCGAGCTCGCTCATGGCCTCCTCCAGCGATTTGGCGTGCTCCTGCCTCTGCTCCTCGTGCTCTGTGCTCGCGAGCATGCGGCGCAGCTCGAGCAGGCGATCGACCGCGACACGCTCTCGCTTGTGACGCGCGTCGAGCTCGGCGAGCTCGGCTTCGAGCTCGATCTTCTGGGCCCTCAGCGCAGTCTCGGCCTCGGCATCGACGGGAAAGCCGTCGCGAACGTCGCGCGCCATGGCGGTGAGCGCGTGCTCGATTGTCGCAAGACGTGACTCGAGTGCGACGATGCTCTCGGGCTTCGCGCGCAGCTCGGTGCGCGCTCGGGCCGCGACGCTGTCCAGGAGATCGACCGCCTTGTCCGGAAGCTGTCGCCCGGAGATGTAGCGGTGCGACAGCTTGGCCGCGGCGATCAGCGCCTCGTCTCGAATCGCGATACCGTGGGCCTCTTCGTACACGGGGCGAAGGCCGCGTAGAATCGCGATGGCCTCATCCTCGCTGGGCTCCTCCACCTTCACGGGCTGAAAGCGCCGCTCGAGGGCGGCATCCTTTTCGAAGTACTTTTTGTACTCCGACCAGGTGGTGGCCGCGATCGTCCGCAGCTCACCGCGAGCCAGCTCGGGCTTCAGAAGGTTTGCGGCGTCACCTGTCCCTTGGGTGCCGCCTGCGCCGATCAGCGTGTGCGCCTCGTCGATGAAGAGCACGATGGGCTTAGGGGAAGCCTTCACTTCCTGCAGGAAGCTCTTCAGGCGACCTTCGAACTCGCCGCGCACGCCGGCGCCGGCTTGCAGCGCTCCGAGATCGAGGCCCACAACCTCCACCTCCAGCATGTGCTCGGGCACCTCACCCATCACGATCGCCCTGGCAAGCCCCTCGACGAGGGCCGTCTTGCCTACGCCCGGCTCACCGACGATGATGGGATTGTTCTTCCGCCGCCGCGACAAGATGTCGATGACCTGACGGATCTCGCGATGACGCCCGAGCACGGGATCGATCTTCCCGTCGCGCGCGAGCTGGGTGAACGAAATCCCAAAACGGGCGATGGCACCCGTGCCGCTCGTGGTCTTCGACTCCCCGACAGCAGCCTCGCCGGGCGCCCCCGACTCGCGCGCTTCAGGCCCCTCGACAAGCTCGTGCAGGCGAGCCCGCAGCGCGGACTCGGGGAGGTCGTCGAGCTCGGGGTAGCTCTCGGCGCTGTAGCGCCCCTCTCCCGCTGCGAAGGCTGCGATGAGGTCGAGGGAGCGCAGGGCAGTCGCTCCACGCTCGACGGACGCGACGAGCCACGCATCTTGCAGCCAGTCGAAGAGGGCCCGAGAAAAGACGGGACGTGCGGCATTGCCCGAACGCAGGCGCTGCAGCGCACGCTCGACGCGATCTCGGAAGGCCGATCGATCCCGCTCGAAGTGGGCGAAAAACGCGGCAGCGTCGCCGTCCTCGGGCTCGACGAGGATCGCGAGCAGATGCTCGGGTAGGATTTCGTAGTACTGACCGGTCGCGGCGCGGCCGACCGCAGCTTCCAGAAATCGCGTGGCGGTAGGAGTCAGCCGCCGTACCAAGGCCTTGGGGTCAACGCGCATCGTTCGATGTCCTCACTGCCCATGGCGCGCATGGGCCCTCGTACCTGAAAAGCGCAGTGGAGCCGGCTTGCCCTGGCCCAACCACGATGACCGACCTAGCCGGTGGCCCGCCGCACCACCGAGGCGCATGGGCACCGCCGACTCGGGCTGCAGCTCGATGTCGTAGTCGATCGACTCGGGGAGCATCAGCTCGGCGAGCGCACGCAGCAACGGAAACGCCACTCCGTCAGGCCCGAGCTGCTCGCAAGCCTCTCGAGTCAAGGGCGCAATTCGAATGAGCACCTTACTGGCAGGGGCGGCGACGCGGCGTCCTAGGGTGCTCGTGATCCCGAGCACGAGGCTCTCGCCGACGCGCGGCAGCTCGTCGTCTCCCACCTGGACGAATCCCCCCGCGTACTCCACGACCTCGACTCGCCCCGCGCCGAGCACTCCGCACAGCGCATCCTGGAGCGCGCTTCTCAGCCGCTCGGCGCTCGGCGGATGAAGCACCAACAGGGGGGAGAGCCTCAAGAGCAACGCAGGCTCGAGGTGGGCCATGACCCGCTCAGGCGCAATGCCGCTCAGGAGCAGCACGCAGCGCGACACCGGGTCCCGTGCCGGCCGCTGGTAGCTGCGCGCATGGTCGGCCCCGAGGAGCCCGCGAACCAAGAGGCTCAGCAGTCGGTGATGGAAGAGGTCGAGCAGGTCGCGCGACAGTTGCGCGCTTTCATCGTCGTGCTGAAGCTCGTCGACGAAGAACATGGGCAGAGGGGAAGCCGCGCCAGTCAACCCCAGGAAACGCGTCACCACTTCGACGGGCTGCCCAACCGCATGCCGCGTCGCTCGCTCCACGTCGCTCGCGTGAAACGCCAAGGAAGGGTCGTGCTTGAAGCGTACAGTCTCCCTTTCGGGTGGTCCGTCGCCACCGACCTGCGTCGACGCGGGCTGCAGGCGCTCCACCAGATGCATCAAGTGCACAAAAGGGATGCGGTACGCCTGGGCCAGCACGCGCGAGAGGTCGTCGGTCATCTCAGATCCGCGGTCCACTTCAGCACGGTGTTGCGCGGTTTGAGCAAGAGCTCGAGCTCACTGAAGGAGTTCGCAGGCGCGTGGGTCGCGAACACGTGGTTGAGCACCGTCCCGAAGACAAAGGCATCGCCCTCACTGGCGAAGGCGGTCTGATCGAGGGTGAGCGTGTAGCGCGTGCCGCGAACCGCCGCGCCGCGCACCACACGAGTCACCGTCTTGTGGGTGACGGACTGGATGGCCTCGATGCGAGCCTGGTTGGCACGCCCCACGGGGTGGTCGCTCTCGAGCTGGAAGTTGTACGTCTCGAGCATCGTGCGCAGCGCCTCGATGTCGGCCAGCGAACGACGGGCCGCAGCGAGGTGCGCCACCAGGCGCCATGACAGCTCGGTGCCGAGCGGCGGACGCTGGGGCCTCGTCACCGGCGTAATGTTGCGGAAAGGAACCCCGGCGGGCGTCTCCGCGGTTGGGACGCACACGTCGCCGACCCCCAGGTGTTCCGGGAGAGAGCGATTGGTGCACAGCAGCTCGATCGACAGCGTCTCCTCGTCGATCAACGGGCGCGTCCCCTGCACCGAGCCGATGCCGAGGAAGGCGTGCATGCCCTCGTCGATGGGAGAGCGTTCCCGCGTGAGCGTGTAGTAGCCGCCGTGGGTGGAGGTCATGGCCGACGAGAACGCGCTGAAGCGCGGATACTCGCGACGGCCGGGCCGGGCGCTGCTGATGCCCGTCACGGAAAGCACGTCGAAGACCTCGGCGTGCAGCGGATCGACGCCGGACACCCGCAGCAACGACGGGCGCCCTACGATCGTGGCGCGGACGGGATCGGCCGAGGCCTCGAACAAATTGACCGCAGGCACGCAGTGCAAGCGGAGCAGGTCGTTCGGCATGCGCGCGGGCAAGGGCGGCGGCTGAGCAAAGCGAAACACGAGCTCGAGCTCGTCACCGACGAGATGCGCCGCCCGCTCGAGCCCTACGATCTCGATGAAGAGCAGCTTGCTCGGAAGCGTGAAGTATTCGAGCAGAACCCGAAAGCCGTCGTGCGAAAACTCGGGCCACGGCCACAACGCCTCATCTCGGCCCGTGCCCGTGACGCGCACGGCGGCCGCGCCGAGCTCTACGCTGGTGCCATCTTTCGCGCGCACGATGACGCTCGACACGTGGCGCGCAAACCAGAGCAGCATCTGGGTGGCGGTGCCCAGCTCGCCATGCAGGTGCAGTCGCAAGCGACCCGCCGCGAACACGCTGGAGCTCGTGGCGGGATCGGCTTCGAGGCCCAACGTCAGCTCGGGCCGCGTGGGGGAGGCATCGTCGAGACGTTGATGGACCACGCGCAGGGGCAACAGATCGAGCGAGCGGGTCGTACGGAAGCGACACTCGACCCCACGCACGGCCACGGTACCGAGCGACGAGCCGGCGTCGACGCGCTGGATGCCGCGCATCACCCCGCGCGGGGGCGAGAGCTGGACTATCGTGCTCGCGGGCGCCGGTCGCAAGAAGTGAGGCAAGAGCAGCTCGACGAGCTGCGCCACGAGCTCGGGCTGGGCCGCATCGACTCGCTGGCGAATCCGCGCGGCCAGGAAGGCGAATCCCTCGAGCAGACGCTCGACGTCGGGGTCGCCACCTCGCACCGCGAGCATCCCCGCGATGGCGGGGTGTGCCTGCGCAAACTCCCGCCCCATCTCGCGGAGAAAACTGAGCTCGGACTGATAGTAGCTCTCGAACAATGTGCCCCCGACGCATGACCGACTCGCAGGGTCGCCGCGAATCGGTAGTCGATCGTCTCAGTACACCAGCCAGTGGATGATGACCGATCGCGAAGGGGTGCGCTCAGTGCGAGCCGCTCCAGGAATCCTGGAAGTCCTTCTTGCCGGGAATGTGCTCCCACTTGATGGAGTCGAAGGTGAAACTGACGTCCTCGTACGCCTCGGCCGTCGACGCACCGGGGCTGTCCAGCGTGTCGGGCACGACCAACTTGATGTCGGAGATGTACGCTCCCCCGATCGAGATCGTGTAGAAGACTTCCTCGGAATCTTTGCTCATGTTGCCATGCGTCGTCGGGCGAAAGAACTGAAAGACGCCCTCGAGCGCCGTGTTGTGACACAGGGCCTGCATCAGCATCGGGCTCGCCTTGTCGATGCGCTTTCGGATCTTGAGCGGCGCGAACTGGCGCTTGCCTGCCGCCTGCCCCTTGCCAGCCGTGCGAGGGTTCGTCACTCCGGATTCGAGGTGCACACACTCGATCGTATTCTCGCGGCCCATGTCGACCTGCGAGGACTCGCCCTCAATCTGCCCGTCCGGGCCCTTCAGCGTCAGATGAACGGTATGCGCCATGATGGAATCCTTCCTGCTCTCGAAGTGCGTATGCTGCGGACTCAGAGGGAGTCAAGCGGCTTACGGTCAATCCGCAAGTGCTTTCACCCCGATGCGTAACTTCGCCCGCGCGCCAACCGCATGCGATCTCGCGAATGCGGGTGTCACAACCTTGCAGTCGTGGCGGGGTTGAGATACGCGGACCCGAGATGGGGCAGATTCTTTGGATGGTCGGCGTCTTGGGTGGGCTCGTGTGTGCGGCGTGCGGCGCGGCACAAAAGCCCGCTACGCCATGCACGCTGCCGATTAAGGTCCGACTCGAAGCTGGCGAACGCATCAACCTCGACACGCAAGGAGAAGCCTTGCCCACGGTGGTACGCCTGTACCAAATGAAGGAGATCATCCGCGTCGAAGAATCGGATTTCGCGCAGATCTGGGAGACGCCGGAGGAGACCCTGGGCCCGGATCTCGGCAAGGTTCAAGAGTTCACACTCTTTCCCGGGCAGGAGCAAACGGTGGATGTGTCGCTCTCGCCTGAGATCCGCTTCGTCGTGGGCGTGGCGATCTTCCGAAGGCCCACGGGCACCCAGTGGCGCTCCATCGTACCGTTGCCGAGCTCCGAACGCTTGTGCAGCGCCTACGAGGAGAAAGGCGCGCCCGAGCCCGGACTCGTCTTCAAGTTCGACAACTACCGAGTCGAAGCTCGCTCGCGCTTGCTGAACGCGGGCAGTGAGCACGAGCTACCCACGGACGTCGCGCCCGATCGCCCCAGCTCTTCTGCGAAGGATTGACCCCATGGCTCGCAGCTCGCTCCAACGCGTCGTCTGGTCAGAGGGGATGCTGATCTCCCCACAGCACCTGCAACAGCAAGACCTCTATCACGAGAGCCTCCTCGAAGAGCGAATCACGGGCCTCAACCCCTACGGATGGGGCGCGGCCAAGCTCGAGCTCGATGAGCGCGCGCTCGCGTCGGGTCAGGTGCAGGTGCGCGAGTTCCGCGGGGTTTTGCCGCGAGGCACGCTGCTGAGCTTCGTCGCGGGCGAGCCCGAAGCGCTGCGCGCGGCGGTGGCTCCGCGCGTGCTCACGCCGCATCCAGGCGAGGCGGCGCGCTTGCTGGGCACGAGCGCCGCGGAGATTCAGCGCACGCGCTACGCGAGCGCGCGCGTGCTTGCCGAGCGTACGGGGTGCGTCGTGCTGCTCAAAGGTGCACGCACGGTGATCGCCGCGCCCGAAACGTTTGCCGGACTGCTGGAGACATTCTGCGCCCATATCGAAAAGGCCGACCAACTGTGGGTTCAAGATCTGCAGGCGGGCGCCAATGCCAGACATCGTCTGAAGGTCCGTATCGTCACCGA
>CAYNOM010000305.1:0-7495 GCA_964398415.1 uncultured Polyangiales bacterium
AAGCTCGGGCGGCTCTTGTTTCCCGCGTCGCTGCGCGACCATGCGGGGCTTGCGCGCGAGGTGCTGTGGGCGGGCATGGGCCAACACATCGAGCTCTGGGCCAAGGACAGGTTCGACGCGCTGTCTCAGGCCGCGCTCTCCGACGAGCAGAAGCGTGCGGAGATGGCCAAGCGCCTCGCGGAGCTCGGGCTGTGAGCGAGTTCGTCCACGCCACCGTGATGTTGCGCGAGACCGTCGAAGGCATCGGCCCTCGCGCGAACGGCACCTACGTCGACGCCACGCTGGGTGGCGCGGGACACGCCGAGGCCGTGCTCCAGGCGTCGAGCCCGCACGGCAAGCTCTACGGCATCGATCGCGATCCCGCGGCGCTCGAGGCCGCGCGCCAGCGTCTGTCGGTTTTCGGCGAGCGCGCCGTGTTGCTACACGGGGCCTTCGGCGATGCGCAGCGCTTGCTCGCGGAGCACGGCATCACGCAGGTGGACGGCGTCATCGCAGATCTGGGCGTGAGCTCGCCCCAGCTCGATCGCGGCGAGCGTGGCTTTTCCTTCGGCAAGCCCGGCCCCCTCGACATGCGCATGGACCCAACCTCGGGTGAGCCCTTGATCGAGCGGCTGCACGCGTTCAGCACCGACGAGCTGGCCAACGTGCTCTACGAATACGGCGAAGAGCGCAAGTCGCGGCCCATTGCGCGCTCGATCAAGAGCGCGCTCGAACGCGGAGAGCTTCAAACGACCGAAGACCTGCGTCGCGCGGTGGTTCGCGTGCTCGGGCCGAAGCGCTCGGGCATCGATCCCGCGACGCGTACGTTTCAGGCCCTGCGCATCGCGGTCAACGACGAGCTCGGTGAGCTCGAGCGCCTCCTGTCGAGCGTGCCCGATCTGCTCGTCGATGGCGGACGTGTGGCCATCATCTCGTTTCATTCGGGTGAGGACCGCATCGTGAAGCACGCCTTCCGAGATGACGCGCGCATGAGGCCCCTGACCAAGCGCCCCATCGAGGCCGGCTCGGAGGAGTGCGCGACAAACCCCCGTGCCCGTAGCGCGAAGCTGCGTGTCGCCGAGCGTGTTCCGCGGGAGATCGCACCATGAAGCAGAGCCTTCTCGCCATGTGGACCGTCGCCGTGCTCGCGACCGCCGCGGCGTTCGTCACCTACCTCGCCGTGCGCTTCGAGAACGTGCGCCTCGGCTATGCGCTCGACGAGGGCACGCGTGAGCAGAAGCGGCTCTCCGAGGTTCTGCGCATGCTGTCGCTCGAGGCCCAAACCCTGCGCGAGCACCAGCGTGTGCAGACCATCGCCCAACGTGCGCTCGGCATGGTACCGGCCGATCGCGGCAGCATCATCGCGGTCGATGCCGCGGCGCGCCGCTCGGCTGCGGGGAGGGCGCGATGAGCGAGCTGCGTCGTCCGAGCCGCGAAGACAAGGCACGCAAGGCGGAGGCGGAGGCCGCGCAGAAGAGGCGACGCGGTGTCGTCGCGCGCGTCACGTTTCTCGCGCTTCTGCTGTTCGCGGGCACCTTTGCGGTGATCGATCGCGCCTACGACATTCAGGTGCGCCATCCCGAAGACTACGAGCGCAGCTACCGCGAAGAGATCGAGATCGAAGCCAAGCGCGGCAACATCTACGACCGCAGCGGTGCCGAGCTCGCGGTGAGCGTCGACCTCGACAGCTTCTTCGCCGATCCGGTCACCCTGCGTCGGGCAGGCGTCGATCCCGAAGTGGCCGCCAAGGAGCTGTCCTCATTGCTCGGCGTCGACGAGATTCGCATTGCGGAGCGTCTCAAGACGAACCGACGTTTCGTGTGGCTCAAGCGCCGGGCTTCGCCGACCGAGTCGCAGGCCGTGCAGAAGAGCGCCCTGTGGGGGAACGGGGTGGGGGCTCGCAAGGAGCCACGTCGCTACTACCCGAATCTCAACCTCGCAGCGCACATCCTCGGCTTCACCGACGAGCAGGGACACGGCGTGGAGGGGCTCGAGAGCCGCTTCGAGACGCGCCTGCGCGGCGCGGTCGACAAGGTGGCTGCGATCATCGACGCGCGTGGCGGCGTCGTCTTTTCGGGCGAGCTGCTCAATCGCGAGGCTGCCCAGGGACACGACCTGACGCTCACGATCGATCGCGAGATCCAGGTCATCGTCGAGCGCGAGCTCGAGCTCGGCGTGCGCGCGGTCGAGGCACGTGCCGGCAACGTGGTCGTCATGGACCCTGCGAGCGGAGAGCTACTCGCGCTCGCCAACTACCCGAGCTTCAATCCCAACGATCCGGGCTCTGCCGACGCGGCCCACCGCCGAAATCGCGCAGTCACCGATCGCTTCGAGCCCGGCTCGGTGATCAAGGCCTTCACCGTGGCGGGCGCGCTCGCGAGCGGGGTGGTGGGGCCGAGCCAGCAGATCGACTGCGAAGAAGGCTCGATGCAGGTGGCGGAGTACACGATCCACGACTCGCATCACTGGACCTCGCTCACCCCCGCCGAGATCCTCGCCTATTCGAGCAACATCGGCACGGCCAAGATCGGCGCCGCGCTGGGGCGCCCAGGCCTGTTTCGTGTGCTCCGGCGCTTTGGCTTCGGTGCCCGCACCGGGATCGAGCTGCCTGCCGAGGCCGAGGGCATCCTGCGTCACCACAAGCGCTGGTACGAGATGGATGCGGCGACGATTTCTTTCGGCCAGGGCATGAGCGTCACGAGTGTGCAGCTCGCCACCGCCATGGCCGCGCTGGCGAACGGCGGACGCCTGATGCGGCCCCTGCTCGTATCACGCGTCACCGATGGCATCGGCAACGTGGTGGAGGAGTTCACGCCCGGCGTGCGACGTCAGGTGGTTCCGGGGCACGTGGCGCGTCTCACCGCCGACATGCTCACCGCGGTCACAGGCCCCGGAGGCACCGGTGAAGCGGCAGCCATCGATGGCTACGTGGTCGCGGGCAAGACGGGCACGGCGCAGAAGGCGGACTACCAGCGCGGTGGCTACGCTGCCGATCATTGGACAGCCACGTTTGTCGGCTTCGTGCCGGCAGACAAGCCGCGTCTCGTGATCTCGGTGGTCATCGACGAGCCGGTGATCGACCACTACGGCGGCTCGGTGGCGGGGCCGGTGTTTCGTCGCGTGGCGGAGCAGGCCCTGCGCCATCTCGGGGTGATGCCCTCCCGTGGCGGTGGCGAGCTCGCCGACATCGTGAAGTCGCGGCGCGACGCGGAGAAGGCCCTCGCGGAGGTTGCGGTGGGCGAGGCGCGTGAGCCTGCGAAGGAAGCGAACGTGGTGCAGCCCGAGCAGGGAGCGGAGCTCGCGCCCGATCAGGTGCGCGTGCCGCGGCTCTTGGGCCTTTCCGTGCGACGTGCGCTGACGCAGCTTCGACAGGCGGATCTCGCGCCTTCGGTGAGCGGCTCGGGGGCCGTGACCGAGCAACTTCCGGAGCCGGGCAGCGTGGTGCGCCGTGGCAGCGAGGTGCGGCTCTTCCTGCGTCACCCTACGGACGACGGGGACGAGCCGCCGACCAAGGTGTCGACGGTGCTCGGCGAAACCTTCGCGGCGGCCACGGAAGGAGCAGCGCCATGAGCGGCGTGCGACTCGATGCGCTGTGCAACATCTCCGGCGTGAAGGAGATCGTGGGCGATGGCTCGGTGGTGGTCACCGGCGTCGAGAGCGACTCGCGAAGGGTGCGCGAGGGGCAGCTCTTTGCGGCCATCCGAGGTGAGAGCTTCGATGGAGAGCGCTTTGCGTCCGACGCAGTGGCACGCGGTGCGAAGGCCGTGTTGGCCGCGCGTGCGCTCGCCTTGGGCGTGCCGGTGTTGGCGTGCGACGACGTGCGTGCGTGCCTTGGTCCGGTCTCGCATCGCGTGTATGGCGAGCCGACGAAGTCGCTGCCGAGCGTCGGCATCACCGGCACCAACGGCAAGACCACGGTGACCTATCTGCTCGAGCACGTGCTCTCCGCGATCGGCGCGCGCCCCGCGCTGCTCGGCACCATCGCCCTGCGCGGGCCCGCGGGCGCCGTGGACGCGGCGCTGACCACACCCGAAGCGGACGTGATCGCGCGCTTCGCTTCCGAGCAAAGGGCGGCCGGCGCGACCCACCTCGTGATGGAGGTGTCGAGCCACGCGCTTGCGCAGCGCCGCGTTCTCGGCATGACGTTCGAGGTCTGTGGCTTCACGAATCTGACCCAAGACCACCTCGATTTTCACGGCACGATGGAGGCCTACGGCGCCGAAAAGGCGCGCCTGTTCGAGGAGTACGCGCCGCGCCACTCGGTGATCATGGTCGACACCCCGTTTGGTGCCGAGCTCGCATCGCGGGCCAAGGGCAGAGTGTGGCGCGCGAGCATGCGCGCGGACGCCGCTGCTGAGCTGCGAGTCTCCGCCTTCAGCTCGAGCCGCGAGGGCATTCGAGCCGTGCTGCACACGCCGGTCGGCGAGCTCTCGCTCGAGAGCCCGCTGTTTGGGGCGCACAACCTCGAGAATCTGCTCGTCACGCTGGGGGTCGCGCTCGCCCTCGGCCTCGACGCCAGCGCCTGCGTCGAGGCGCTCCGCACGGCCCAGGGAGCGCCGGGGCGCCTAGAGCGCATCGCCGACGCACGCGATGTGCTCGTGCTCGTCGACTACGCACACACGCCCGATGCCGTGGCGCGCGCGACGTCGTCCCTCAGGCCGCTCACCTCGGGAAGGCTGTTCGTGCTCTGTGGCTGTGGCGGCGATCGCGATCGCAAGAAGCGCGCACCCATGGCCGAGGCTGCCGCGCGCGAGGGCGACGTGGTGGTGCTCACGAGCGACAACCCACGCACCGAAGATCCGCTCGCCATCCTCGAGGAGATGCGTGAGGGGGCCTTGCGCGCCAACGTTCCGGAGCTCTCCGTCGAGGCCCTCGCTTCCGCGTCGCGCGGCTACACGGTGATCGCGGATCGGGCCGAGGCGATCGCGCGTGTGATCGCGGCGGCGCGTGCGGGCGATACGGTGCTCATCGCGGGCAAAGGCCACGAGCCCTATCAGATCGTCGGGACC
This sequence comes from uncultured Polyangiales bacterium, assembly GCA_964398415.1. Taxonomy (GTDB): domain Bacteria; phylum Myxococcota_A; class Polyangia; order Polyangiales; family DASUME01; genus DASUME01. Next base: position 4,989 of record CAYNOM010000305.1, read on the forward strand.
GAGAAGCGGCCCTTCGACGATCGCGAGCAGGCGCGCCAGGCGATAGCTGTCGCGGGAGGTGGCTGATGGCCACACCGATCCCGAACAACCGCGCGAGCTTCACGCTCGAAGAGGTGGCCGCGGCAACGCGCGGGGTGATCCACGGTGATCCCGCGCTGCGCGTCGAGGGCGTGGCGATCGACTCCCGCGCCGTCACAGAAGGCGCGCTCTTCGTCGCGATTCGCGGTGAGAGTCAGGATGGCGCGCGGTATCTGCCTGCGGCGGTCGACCACGGCGCGCGTGCGCTGCTCGTGCATGCGGGCAGCGCGTGTCCCGAGGGCGTGTCGCGAATCGAGGTCGACGACACGACGCGCGCCCTCGGCGACCTCGCCGCCTACCATCGACGACGCTGGGGCGGAAAGCTCGTCGCCGTCACCGGCTCTGCGGGCAAGACCACCACCAAAGAGCTCACCGCAGGCGCCCTCGCGGCAACCTCGCGGCGCGTGCTCAAGACCGAGGGCAACCTCAACAACCAGTTTGGCGTGCCCATGACCCTGTTCTGCCTCGGCGCAGAGCACGACGTGGCCGTGCTCGAGGTGGGCACGAGCGCGCGCGGTGAGATCGCGCGCCTCGGCGAGATCAGCCAGCCGAACGTGGCCGTGGTGTTGCTTGCGGCAGCGGCCCACACGGCTGGGATCGGCAGCGTGCTCGACGTGGCCGACGAGAAGAGCAGCCTGTTTCGTGCGCTCTCTGCGGACGGCATCTGTATCGTCAACGCCGATGACGCGAACTTGGTCTCGCGCGTTCCCCACGGGCTCGCCAGGCTCAGCTTTGGTCGCGCCGAGGTGGCCGACTATCGTCTGCTCGAGGTGACGCTCTCGCTCGAGGGCAGCGTGGTGCGCGTGGGTCTACCCGACGGTGCCGAGCGCACGCTGACGCTGCACTTGCTCGGTGAAGCGGCAGCCCTCGACGCCTGTGCTGCCCTCGCCGCGACCCTTTCTCTGTGCGGCACGGACAAACTCGACACCGCCCTGACCGGCCTTTCGAGGGTGCGCGCTACGCCGGGTCGCATGGCGCTCTCGCGCGTGGCGTCGGGCGCCATCGTCCTCGACGACACCTACAACGCGAACCCACGCTCGACCGAGCTCGGGTTGTCGACGCTGAAGGCGCTGTCGAGCGGCACCGAGGGCCGCACGCTGGCCGTGCTCGGCGACATGAAAGAGCTCGGTCAGCTCTCGGCGACGGAGCACACGCGCATCGGTGAGCTCGCCGTGCGCCTCGGCATCGACGTGTTGATCGGCTGCGGCGATGAGATGACCTACGCCACCTCGCGCGCGGCCCGCCTGTCTGGCGGCAGGCTCGCGCCCCATCCCACGCGCGTCGTGCACGTGATGGATCCCATGGCGTCGATTCCGATCATCAGGAGTCTATGGCGCCCGGGCGACGTGGTGCTCGTGAAGGGATCGCGTTCCATGCGCATGGAGCGCATCGTCGAGGCACTCGTGGGGCAACGAGAGGAGGCCGTGTGATCTACTACTTCCTCTTTCCGCTCAGCGAGCTGCCGGCGCTGTCGTACCTCAACGTGCTGCGCTACGTGCCCTTTCGTGTGCTCGCCGCGACGATGACGGCGCTCTTGCTCACCTTTGGCCTGTACCCCTGGTTCATCCGACGCTTGCAGTCGAAGCAGATAGGCCAGGTGGTGCGCAAGGATGGCCCGGAGAGCCATTTCTCGAAGGCCGGGACACCCACCATGGGCGGTGCCCTGATCCTGCTTGCGCTGGTGGCGGGCACGGTGCTGTGGGCCGATCCCAAAAACCCCATGGTGTGGCTCGTCACCGCAGTGACCGCGCTTTACGGCGCCATCGGCTACATCGACGACGCGCGCAAGATCAAGCGCCGCGATACGGGCGGTCTTTCGGGACGCTACAAGCTCATCTTCCAGTTCGCGGTGGCGCTGCTCGTGTGCGGCTACCTCTGGTATGGCGAGGCGGGCCTGCCGGCCGACTGGATGGCCCTGCGCGACCGGCTGAGCTTGCCATTCGTGGCCTTCGACAAGCATCCGATCACGCTGCCGAGCTACCTCTACGTGATCTTCGCGAGCATCTGTGTCGTGGGCACGTCCAACGCGGTCAATCTCACCGACGGCCTCGATGGCCTCGCCATCGGCCCGGTGATGATCAGCGCCGGTACCTACGGCATCTTCGCCTACGTCGCGGGCCTCGTGATCTTCGGCAACGACCTCGCGAAGTACCTCGACATCCCCTCGATTCAGAGCGCGGGAGAGCTCGCCATTTACTGCGGCGCAGTGATCGGCGCGGGCGTGGGGTTCCTTTGGTACAACACCTACCCGGCCCAGGTGTTCATGGGCGACGTGGGCTCGCTCGCGCTGGGCGGTGGGCTCGGCATGCTCGCGGTGCTCACCAAGACCGAGCTGCTCTCGATCCTGCTCGGCGGCATCTTCGTGGTCGAGGCGGTCAGCGTCATCACGCAGGTTGCTTCCTTCAAGCTCACCGGGAAGCGAGTCTTCC
>CAYNOM010000306.1:0-7492 GCA_964398415.1 uncultured Polyangiales bacterium
CGACCCGCTCGCCGACGGAAGCGACAGTGGCGCGCGCCTTCGCGACCCTGCAATCACAGGTGCTCGCCTCGCGCGCCCGCGGCGAGGAGCCCACTGTGTTCATCGCCTACAGCGGCCACGGCAGCCTCGTCGCCGACGAGCCAGGCCTCAGTCTGCGCGGCGGGCTCTTGCGTCGCTCACGCTTGCACGAGGCGCTCGGAGCGCTCGCTCCGGCCCGTGTGCACGTGATCGTCGACGCCTGTCACGCAGGTTCTGTGGTGGGCGCGCGCGGTGGCCTGGCACAGGCTCTCGAGCCTGAGCGCGTGCAGCTTGCCGAGGGCGACATCGAACGGCTCTGGTCGACGCGCTCGATCGAGCGCCTGTCGCACGTGGGGGCTGTGCTCGCGGCGGCGTCGGCCGAGCTCACCTACGAGTGGTCGCGCATCGAGGCGGGCCTTCTCAGCCACGAGATCCTGTCGGCCCTGTCGGGCGTGGCGGACGTGAACGAAGACGGCGCGGTGCAGTACAGCGAGCTCAGCGCATTTCTGAGCGCAGCCAACCACGGCATTCGCGATGCCCGCGCGAAGCCGAAGGTGCTCGTGCTGCCTCCCGGGGGAAACTACAGCGCCGTGGTGTTCGACGTGCGGAGCCAGCGTGACGCGCGCTTCGTGTCCGCCGAAGGCTCGCGCCTCGGTCGCTTCTTCGTGGAGCTCGACACCGGCGAGCGCCTGCTCGACGCGCGTCTCGACGCGGGGGCGCAGGTGACCTTTGCCTTGCCGCGTGAGCACGACGCGTTCCTGGTGATCGGTCACCGAGAAGCCCGCATCCGCAAGGATGGGCCGCGCACGCTGAGCCTCGACGAGCTTCGCTTGAGGCCTCGCCAGGAAACCGCGCGCGGCGCGATCGACGAAGCCTTGCGGAAGGGCTGGTTTGCGTCGAACTACGGCCGCACCTATTACGAAGGCTTCGTCGATAGCCAGGACATCGTGGCGGTACCGTTTGCGGTGCCAAGCGATGCGGCGCCGAGGTCGACGTCCAGCTCGCGCGGTCTGCGCTTGCGACGCGGTCTTTCGTGGGGAGCCGCGGCTTCCGTGCTGGCGGCGAGCGCCGTCACCGCGGGGCTGAGCCTCGAGGCCAAGCAAGACTTCGACCAGAACCCCTACGAGCGGCGCGCTCGTGAGCTGTCGGATCGCCATCGTCGCGCGGGGTACACGGCGCTCGGTCTCGGAGGGTTGGGTCTGGGCCTGGTGTCGTTCGGCATCGTGCTCGAGCTCCGGTAGCGAAAGCGACCCTCTTTGGAGCCGTTTGTGGGGGGCTGTGGCCCCCGCATCGCTCTCCAATCACCGAATCCGATGCGGCGCAACCGCTTGCCGTGAGCTATCCCCTAGCCGCTGATGCCACCGGACGTCCAGGTCTTCGCAACGGCCCGGACGCCATCGTGTCAAAGGGGCAGTTTGTCCATGTCGAACGAAGCCAAAATCACCCCGACTCTGGAGGATCCGATCCCGGGGCCCGGCGCCGCAGCCCCGAAGGGCTCGATCGCGCCCATGGGTCCCTACGACCAAGCCCTCGCCGAAGGCGAAGAGCTCAGGTCACGTCCGCGCACGGCCGCTGGCCAGGTCCAGATCCTGCGCCAGCACGTGAAGAACCGCATGACGGTGTGGGAGCGCATCGAAGTGCTGCAGGACAAGGGCGAGACGCCCGAGATCCTGTACCAGAACTGGGGGCCCAATCTCGATGGCGCCTCGCTGGTGACGGCGCTGCTCAAGATCCACGGTCGCGACGTGGCCCTGTACGGGCACGACTTCACCGTGCGCGCTGGCTCGATGGACGCCACCAACGGACGCAAGCTCGCGAACCTTTTCCGTCTGGCGGCCGACAAGGGCGTCCCCGTGATCGGGATGAACGACAGCGCGGGCGCCTACGTGCCCGCAGGGGTCGGCGGTCTCGATGGTTACTCCGAGGCGTTCACGGCGCTGCGCAAGATCAGCGGCGTGGTGCCGAGCATCATGTGCATGTTCGGGTACAACGCGGGCGGCGGCTCCTACCTGCCGCGCCAGGGCAGCTTCGTGATCCAGCCCGAGGATACGTTCTTCGGTCTCACCGGGGCGGGCGTCGTCAAGAGCGTGCTCGGTGAAGACGTCACGCCGGACGAGCTAGGTGGCCCGAAGGTTCATGGCGCGAGCGGCGTGGCCGATCTGACCGTGACCGATGAAGTGGGCGCGCTGCGTACGGCCCAGCGCCTGCTTTCGTATCTGCCCACCTGCAACCGCTGTGCGCCCGAGGTCGAGCAGACGAGCGACCCGATCACGCGCCGCACGACCGAGATCGACACGCTCCTGCGCAAGGCGTTCAACTCGCCCACGGGCTTCAACACGCCCATCGACGTCACGATCTTCATCCAGCAGATCTGCGACCACGGCGATTACTTCGAGCTCCAACCGACGCGCGCGCGCAACGCGATCACCGCGTTCGGCCGGCTCGGCGGCCACGTGGTGGGCTTCGTGGCCAACAACTCGGCGGTGGCGAGCGGCCAGATCGACGTCGACGCGGCCTACAAGATCGCCCGCTTCGTACGCTTCTGCAACTTGTACAACATCCCGCTGATCTTCCTCGAGGACACCACGGGCTTTCTGCCAGGGCGCGATCAAGAGAGCCGCGGCATCGTGCAGGCTGGACGCGCCATGCTCGACTCGATCATCGACGTGCGCACCCCGCGCATCCTGTTGATCATCAGAAACGCCTTCGGTGGCGCCTATGCGGCCTTCAACCCGTACCCGACGGGCGCGGATCTAGTGCTCGCGCTGCCGACGACGCGCGTCGCGGTGATGGGCCCCGCCGGCAAGGAGTACGTGTACAAGACCGAGCTCAAGGAGATTCGGGGTGCCGTCAAGCTGCGCACCGCGACGGCGACCGAGTTGAAGGTGAAGGCGGGCATGGACGCTTCACGCGCAAGGGCCCTGGCCGAGCAGGAAGTGGCCGACTGGCTCAAGGGCGAAGAGGCAAAGCTCAACCAGCGCTACGAGCGCGAGCTGATGAACCCACGCGAAGCCCTCTCGCTCGGCTCGATCTCCGAGATCGTGATGCCGACGGACCTGCGCGAGAAGCTCGGCAAGAGCCTCGCGTTCTTCCTTCGTCAATACCAACCCGGCCCGATGACGGGCGTGCAGCGGGAGTTCTTCTGATGGCCGAGCTCGACAAGGCGTACGACGCGTACACCAACAACCCCCTGATCCACAGAGACCGCAGGCTCGGCAAGAGCGCCTCCGACTGGGTGCGTTCGTTCTCGTGCGAGGACATGAGCGTGCTGATCGTGTGCCGAGGGCCCATCCGCAAGGAAGCGCTCGACGTCTTCCGTGAGATGGGCATGACGCAGGTCGGGATCCTGCTCTCCGAGCGCGACAGCATCGTGTACCCACGGGCGCTCGCGCCCGAGCTCCGCGTGATGGATCCGAAGCACGTGCACCGCGTGCCGGACTACACCGGTGCCACGAAGGAAGAGCGCGTCGAGCGCGTGAGGCAGATCATCAGCATCTGCAAGAAGAATGGCTACCAGCACGTGTTCGCGGGCTACGGCTTCATGGCCGAGGATGCCGACTTCGTGCGCGCCATCGAGGAAGCAGGGCTGTCGTTCATGGGCCCCTGTTCCTACACGCAAGACGCGGCGGGCAAGAAGGACGAGGCCAAGCGTACCGCGCTCGACAACGACGTGTCGGTGACGCCCGGCTTGAACAACGCCACGGTGCTGACGCTGCTTCGCAAGCACAAAGACCGCGCGGCACTCGAGCAGCTCGCGAGGGCAGAGGGCCTAGAGGTGCCCGAGCTCAGAGACGCGAAGGCGTCCCTCGAAGACCTCGCCGACGCGCTGCTCATGGCGTCCTACGCGCAGAGCAAAGACCTCTACAGCATCGAAGAGCTGAGCGCGACCTTGCGTGACGAGGCCGAGAAGATGCTCGCGGAGTACAAGGGCAGCCGCGTGCGCCTCAAGGCCATCGGGGGCGGTGGCGGCAAGGGGCAGCGCATCTTGAGTGACGCACAGAAGGTGCCTGGCCTCGTGCGCGAGATCCTCCAAGAGGTCAAGGCCACCGGCGTCGGCGACAACAAGAACATCCTGCTCGAGCTCAACATCGAGCAAACGCGCCACAACGAGATCCAAATGCTCGGCAACGGGGAGTGGTGCGTGACCCTCGGCGGTCGCGACTGCTCCCTGCAGATGCACGAGCAGAAGCTGCTCGAGGTGTCGGTCACCCAAGAGGGGCTCGAGCGCTCCATCGCGCGCTTGAAGGAAGCCGGTCGCAGCGAGGAGGCGAGGGCTCTCGAGCTCGATCTCACCACGTTGCGCCGCATGGAGTCGGAGGCCGAGCGCTTTGGGCGCGCGGTCAAGCTCGACTCGGCCTCCACCTTCGAGTGCATCGTCGAGGGGCCGCGTCACTTCTTCATGGAGGTCAATACGCGCATCCAGGTCGAGCATCGGGTGTCCGAGCTCTGCTACGCCCTGCGCTTCACGAACCCCGAAGACGCGCGCGACTCCTTCGAGGTGTGCTCTTTGGTCGAGGCCATGGCGCTGATCGCAAAGCACCGCCTCAGGCTGCCCAAGCCCACGCGGGTGCTCCGCGAGGGCGCCGCGGTCGAGGCGCGCTTGAACGCCACCGACCGATCCCTATCGCCCCACGCAGGCGGCGTGATCATCTCCTGGTCGGATCCGATCGAGGGCGAGATCCGCGACGATCAGGGCATCTGCCTCAAGAATCCGGATACCGGGCTCTTCATGCGTTACCGCTTGGCGGGCGCCTACGACTCGAACATCGCGCTGCTCCTCGCCACCGGCGACGACCGACAAGCGAGCTATCAACGCTGCAAGGAAATCCTGCGGCGCACGGTGCTGCGCGGACAAGACCTGGCCACGAACCTCGAGTTTCACTTCGGTCTCGTGAGCTGGTTTTTGTCGCATGGCGTATGGGCCAAGCCCACCACGAAGTTCGTCGTGCCCTATCTCGCGCTCGTGGGTCAGCTCAAGCAGGCCGCGAACGATCTCGACCTCGACTATCTGTTCAGGCAGATCCAGAAGAGCGCGACCACGCGGGCCGAGGCCGCCGGCAAAGACGCGGTGGTTCAGACGCGCAAGATCCTCGAGCTCAAGGAGACCCTGCTCGAGCGGCCGCTGCACATGCTCGTGAACGAGCCGCACTTCATGTCGGCGTGGCTGAGCGAGCACCGCCTCGACTTCCGCTACGAGGGCGAGCGCGTGGTGTGGGAGAAGAACCCGGTACAGGTGCTGTCCGAAACCTACCACCTCTTGCACATGGATGATCAGCCCGACGCGCCGGCGGCCCAGGTGATCTGGGATCACGATCACGCGCAGCTCGAGCGCGCGCTTTCGTTCTACCGAAAGCTCAATGCGCGCGTGCCCGCCGGCACCGACTTCCAAACCTTGGATCGCACCCTGCGCGGCGTGACGCCTGCCTATGGCTTCGACGCGAATCTGTGGGGCAAGGTGCAGGCCGCCCACGCAGGCCACCAGCTCGGCCTCGAGATCCTGTCGGTGCTGCCGCTGATCGCGAAGCAGATTGGCTTCTACGATCTGAAGCTCGAGGCAGACCTCACGGTCAGCATCCCCGAGCGTCTGTTCGATCCCGAGCTGCAACAGGCGATGCGTAAGGTGCTCGTGCCGCCGCCCGCGATGAAGAGCGACGAGATCGTGGCGGCGTCGGGCGGCATGTTCTACGCCCAGGAGGCGCCGGGCATGCCCCACTTCGCCGTGAAGGGCAGCCACTTCAACGCCGGTGATCCGCTGTACATCGTCGAGGTGATGAAGATGTTCAACAAGATCACGGCGCCCTTCGCGGGCACCGTCGACGAGGTGTTGATCGAGGGCAACGGCACCATCGTTCAGAAGGGGCAGCCGCTGTTCAAGGTCACCCCCGATGAGCAGCTCGTGGTCGAAGACCCTGCCGAGCGCGCGCTGCGCATGCAGAAGACGTCCGATCGGATCCTGGCGAGTCTCATGGCCTGATCGAGCGCGAGGGAGGGGCGCATGCCGAGGCCGGAAGGTTCACTGCGAGTCATTCACTTGCTGTCCGACTCGACCGGAAACCTCGCGCAGCACATGGTGACGGCGCTGCTCACGCAGTTTCCGCCACACGTGGGCCAAACGTCCTACGAGGCGCTCGCGCACGTCGAGCAGGAGCTCGCCTTCAGCCGCGCGCTGTTCATGCGGCGGGGCTGGCCCATGCTCGACGTCACGCACCTGGCGGTGGAAGAGACGGCCGCGAAGGTGATCGAGCTGCTGTCCCTCTCCGAGCAAAAGGTGCCGTAACACGCCGCCCGCGTGCCGCGCATCAGTCGGGGTGCGGGCTCGGTTCGCCTTCGCGCCGCGGCAAGCGCGCGGGCGAGATCAGCAGGATGGTGCGGGGCATGGCTCTTCAACGTTCTGGGCATCAACCACTAGGCGCGCGGGGTATTCGCCGAGAGCGCGCGCGATTCGACCCGCCATGTGAGAAATCGCTGCTTTGGGCGGCGAGCTCGTTCAAGATGGGAAACGAGGAGGCGCGGCAGGGCCGGCTTCTCGAGCGAGGGATCCTGCTTGAGCACGGTGCTGATCACGGGAGCGAGCAGCGGCATCGGCGAAGCCACGGCCCGCAGGCTGGCTCGCGCGGGCCATCGGCTCCTGCTCGCCTGTCGCGACGCGGCGCGCGCGAGTGCCGTAGCGCAGAGCATCCGCGCCGAGTGCGAGGGGGCCGAGGTATTGGTCGTGGCCCTCGATCTCGGCCAAAGGGCCTCGCTGCTGGCCCTCGCCGAACAGCTCACGGCGCGCGGAGAGCGCATCGACGTGCTGCTCAACAACGGAGGCGTGTACAGCCCCACGCTCGAGCTGATCGAAGGCTGCGAGCGCACCTTCGCCACCAACTACCTCGGCCACTACCTACTCTCGCTGAGCCTCGTGCCATGCCTCACGCGCGCACAAGCGCCGCGCATCATCAACGTGGCCTCGAACGCGCATCTGCGGGCCAAGGGCTGTCTCGATGATCTGTGCTTTCGCACGCGCCCGTACGATTCGTTTCAGGCCTATGCCTGCTCGAAGCTCGCGGTGGTGATGGGCACCGTCACGCTGGCAGAGCGCCTCGCCGCGCAGGGCGTCTCCGTGCTCGCGGTGCATCCGGGCCACGCTTCGACCAACATCTGGCCGCGCGAGGGCTGGGGTTGGCGCATGGTGCGACCGATCCTCGATCTCTTCTTGATCAGCGCGGACGAGGGAGCCGAGCCGTGTGTGCAGCTCGCGAGCGCTCCGTCCGTGCGCGAGCTGACGGGAGCCTACTTCGATCGCCTGGTGCAGCGCGCGCCGCATCCGCTCGTGAATGACAAGGCCGCACGAGCCCGGCTCGAGACCGAGACCCACAGATTGCTGGGCATCGAGGGCGGGTAGCGACGCTTCGAGGCCCGCTGCCGCACCGCTCAGTCGGACGCGGGCGAAGCGGCCACCTTGGTCTGCTCCATTGCCTCTCTCGCCGAGGTG
>CAYNOM010000307.1:0-7481 GCA_964398415.1 uncultured Polyangiales bacterium
ACATTGATGTCGTCCCCTGGTTGAGCCAATCCAGATGAGGTTTCCGATCCTTCAGACACCAACGCCGTACGCGGAGGCCTGCGCGTCGTCGCATCGACGGCGGCTGCGCTCGCAAGCGCGGTCGCCTATTGGCGGGATTTGTGAACGCTCAGGTGCATTGGGGTGATCGCATATGGCGGGTCAGCAACTCAGCTCGAACAATGCCTGTCGCTCACTTTCCCCTGGAGTTTCATGAAAGCGTTTCGCTTGGTGGTCACGCTCATGATGTGTCTTCCGGGCTGCAGCGCCTCGAGCTCGCCGCACGCGCGTGAGGCTGAGCATGACGCGGCACCCGCCTCATCGGCAGAAGCGGGCACGATGGACGCGGGGCCGACCGCTCCCCCGGATAGTCATGCGCTGGACGCGGGAGCCGACGGGGGCACGACGCCGCAACAGCTCCTGGCCGTGGCGCTCACGAACGACGAGGGTTTTCGCGTACTCACACTGGAGATGGTGCGCGGCCGCGTGCTGCAACAACACGAAGTTGCGAGGGGTTCAAGGGCCCCCGGGTGGATGCTGCGCTTTTCGCCAGACGGGCGCTATCTCGCGTTCGTCGCAGCCATGCGACGCGGACACGGTTTGTACGTCCACGATGTGACGACTCGCGAGACCACGATCTTGGACACGCTCACTGGGCTCGCTGGCGATCCCAAGCTCGCGTGGGCGCCCGATGGCGCGCGCCTTGCCGTGGGCATCGACAGCGAAGCGGCTTCTTGGGTCAACGTGTACGAGCTCGGCACGCCCGACGCGGCGCCACACGAGCTGCGCGCAGACAGCGGCTCCCTCTGGCTGGCAGACGGTGAGCGATCATGGTCGAGAACAGGACGCTCGCTCGCTCTGCTCGGCGATGGAGCCCACTCGGCCACCGCGGCGTGGCATCTCCCCAACGCCCCCTGGTCGCAACTGGAGCGGAGCTTTTGCAGATGCCGCCGCGCTATGCTGGGGCGCCATGCGATCCCTCCTCCTCAGCTTCGTCGTCATGATCGTTGCCGCGGGCTGTTCCAGACGGGAGCCGCCCTCGCCGCTCCCGTCTACGCCCTCCGCCCCGACGGAGGAGCCTGCGGCGAAAGCGCCAGCGCCTGGCCCTGCTGCGGAACCAGTCAGCGACGCAATCTGGGAGGGTAAGAGCGACCAGTATCGGGTGCGCTGGAGTCGAGACGACCTGAGTGTCTCGCGTCTCGACGATTCCAATCAGCAGGTCTTCTCAATCAAGGCCATGCTCCGCGCACGCTTTGACGACGACATCGCGACGCTGCGCGCAGAAGGAAACATGGACGGGCCGGATGTGCCCGATGGCGTGTGTCGGCAGGACAGTGGCGTCAAGCTGCTCTCGCTGGTCGGACCCTTCCTAAGCTACCGGGAGGACTGGAGCTTGAGCTGCCCCTTCATGGCGCACGCTTTTGAGCAGGTCTTCGTTCGCACGTACGATCTCGGCGCAAAGAGGTTCAGCTCTCTCGACGAGCTGTTTCCGGAACGCGAGCTCTTTGCCGCCCTATCCTCGGACCAACTCGTGCGCGGCACGCTCCGTACGTCACACGGTCAGCCCAGCACTCTCAGAGAGCTCCTGGCCCATGTTGCTCACCTTGCCTCTGTGCCCACCGATCCGCTGTGCTTCGAATACCCTCCGGACCTACTAGGTCGCTTTGCCTTCCACCACGTCATGGAAGACAGGGTCACCGTGCGCATCGGTCTGCCTGGCGGCGGCTTCTGTCGCACGAACCTTACTTTTGTGAACCTTGCGCTGCGAACGCCCCCCAGGCTGCGCGACGCGCTCCAGGCGGCAGCGAGGGCCGAGGGAGGCACCCTGTTCCCAGCGCTCGAGCGTGAGGCAAAAGACCTCGCGACGAACGTGACGTTCAGTGTCCCCATGCGGTAACCGCGAGCGGATTCGAGCTGTCGCCTTCGCTGCTTTACGGGCTCGTGGCCGAGAGCGCGTGGGGCCGCCCCAATGTCGATCAAGGTCCTGATCGGCGGCATGCAGGCGGCGCGCGCGGGCGACATCGCGATGGCGGTGCCTCCTTCGGCTTCATGCCGGGAGCAGCGATGTTTAATTGGGCGTCCAATGTAATCATCGCCGGTGTGGCGGCCGACTTCAACGCCGACGCATTCACAGACATGGTCGTCGGATCACGCGGTGAGAGGCTCCCCGGGGCGCCAGCCGGAGCGGGCATGTTCTTCGTTTACTCGGGAAGCGCCGAAGGGCTCGTCCATTCAGAAAATGGCAGCGCAGGAAGATCGCGGCAGCGATAAGAGCCGCGGTCGCTCAACCTGATGCGACAGCGACGCTCAACCAGGCGTCTCCCCAGCGCAGAACAGACGCTCGGCTGCGCGTGCGTCACGCGGGATGCGCACCTGATGGAGACGGTACGCGTTCATGAAGTTGTGGGCGAAGCGCGCGAGCGTCATGGGCGCGCGTGCAGCCGCCACAATCTCGGCGAGGTCCCCGCAACGCAGGGCACGTTGAGCCGCCAGGAATTGCGAGTCGCTGCTCGCCCCCGGGGCCGCAAAGCGGGCGGCGATCCATGCCGAGCTGAACTGCTTTTCGTGGCCTGGGCGACCGCGACGACCCACCTCGAGGCGCGACGCGACGGGATCCGCGAGGCCGTAGTGATCGATGAGCCCAACCTGGCCGCCCAAGACGGCAGAAGCGATGCCGAGCGGCCGCCGCGCCACGACCCCGATCAGCGCGTTGGGTAGGTCGCCCGTGGCGAGGGGAAGCTCCATGCGTCCATCTGACAGCCGACCGTCGATGGGATCGAGCAGCACGATGCGCTCACATTCAGGGTCGGCGCGATAGGGCGGGCACGCGCGCGTGATCCTCGCGCGCAACTTGCGAGCGCTTGCGTGGAAGAAGAAGCGCTCGTATTGCTCGGGCGCGATGGGGTGATCTTGCTGGGCTTGGCGACGGTGCCACCCGGCTTCGTCACCGATGCCCTCCTCATTCTCGTGGGCCACGCGCGCAAAACCCGCACACCATATGCACCAAGCCACGAGTGGCATGGTGATGGCGGCCACCACTCGAGCCTCCACTCCGACGAGCCGGCGCGGCTGGACGACCGCAATGGGAGCGAGCACGGCGAACAGCCCCGGCAGCAGCATCCGAGCGTGCATGAAGTCACCTCCGACGCGCATGACGTAAACGATGTGCGCCACCCCAGCTGCGAACATGACGGTGAGCGCGGCGGCTTCTCGCCCGCGTCCGGCGCGCAGGTGAGTGCGTGCGGTGATGCTCAGGAGAGCCGTCGCCACGCTCAGCGGTACCCACAGGTTGTAGAGGCTGAAGGTGTTCGTCAGGTAATGCAGGCCCTGCTCCCAACGCGCCTCGAAGGCCTCCTTCGCCAGGGCCGTGTTGGGCACGAGCGCGCCGAAGTAACCCATACGAAAGATCTGGTACGTGGCGGCCGGTCCAATGAGTGACGCCGCCGTCGAAGCCAAGGTGCGGATTCCGCTCGACCGCGTCCAAAACAGGAAGAGACCGCCGAGTGCCACAAAGATGAGGCCAAGGTCGGGCCTGACCAGCGGGCCCAGACCCAGCATCCAGGCGCTTCGCCACAACTCGCGCGGGTCAAGCCCGGCGCCCCGCGTGGTCGTCCACAGGCTCGCGCCAATCCAAGCGATGGACAGAGACCCTTCGAGCCCAGACGATGCGTAGTCCCACGCTGCAGGTACGCATGCGTACACCAGGGCCCCGACGGGCAGCGTGAGTCGCTCGTCGCGCTCGGTCATGCTCACGGCGGCCATGGCGAGCACGAGAGCGAAGACACTCAGGGCGATTCCCAATGCGACAGCCGCGCCCGGAACAGGTGCTCCCAGTGCGCCGGCCAGCGTCAGCATGGCGAGCCACAAGGGGCTCGTCACGGCCTCGACACGCTCCCCCAGGTTGAAGACGAAGCCGTTGCCCGCGAGAATTTGCTCTGCGACTCGGACGTTGATGAATCCATCGTCTCCGACCCATCGGCGACTGAGGCCCCCCCACGACATGAGCGGAACGACGATTAGGCACGGGATGAGCAGGCGAGACTGGACGGCGCTGCGAAGCATAGGGCGGTGCGAGTCTAGCTCACAGCGCGCCCGTTGCCGGTCCTTCACTCTGCGTTCAGACTGCCAAAGGGCGCTCACCCACGATGAAAAGGCACCGCACGACCATCACGAGTGTATCGCTTGCGGCGGCTCTCGCCTTGGGGGGGTGTGCTGGCGGCAGCGCGACGCGAGCACCTGATGCAGGCCGGCAGGAGGGCGTACAGGTCCCGTGTCCTTGCGAGGCAGGAGCTGCGGATGCAAGTGACACACCTCCTGCTGGCCAGAATGACGCTGGCACGAACCGGGCTGATGCCGGCCCTGTCGACTGCGTGGCGAGCTGCGTGAGCTCATGCGAGCCGCTGACCTTCCCACCCGCGACGGACTGCGACGACGCGGACCGCGATGGCGTGTGCGACCGGGACGACAACTGCCCTGCTCGTTCGAATCCGGATCAGGTCGACTTCGACGGCGACGGTCGCGGGGAGGCATGCGAGCCCTTCCTCGACTTTGGCGCTGACGTGCTGCGTCCGACTTCGTTTGGACTTCCATGGAGTGGAGAGGGGCGTTACGGCGCAGCCCTCGCTGTCTGGCACGGGCCACAGGCGCGAACACTACTCGTTGGAGCACCAGGGCAGAGGGTCGGTGCCGACGCCGTCTCTGGGGCGGTGCATGTGATCAGGCCCGAAGAGCGCAAGGGTACGTTGCTGAGCATGCTCGATGTGGAGCCAGCTGTCGCCCCACACGCACTCGACCAATTCGGAGCAGCCCTGGCTACGGGGGATTTCGACGGCGATGGCGTCGAGGATGCCGCGGTTGGTGCTCCCTTCGCGACCGGTGGCGGCATGGTCTCCGTGTTCCGGGGGGCCGAGGCCGGTCTCGCGACGCCGGGCATGCGCCTCGACCTGACGGCACTTGGCTGCGTGAGTGACGCGTTCGGAGAAGCGGGCGCTGCTCTTTCGGCCGGAGACTTCGATGGCGATGGGATCAGCGACCTCGCGATCGGCCAGCCGGGCGCTGCGGCCCGGGCAGGTTGGGTCTGCGTGTTGTTTGGAGGCGCGGGAGGGTTCACAGCAGACCGGACGCGTGTGCTCACGCCGGATGGCAGTGCGACCGTGGGGCGCTACCAAGCGAGCTCTGGCGCGCAATTTGGCTCGGTTTTGCTTGCTGGTGACGTCGACGCCGACGGCATCGACGATCTGCTCGCCTCGGCTCCGAGCGCACCCCTGGGTGGCGCCGTGGTGGTCGTCACGGGTTCGCGAAGCGCGCCTCTTACCGTGGGTAGGGCGTTTGATCAGTCTGACCTAGGCGCGGCGCCGGTGGGACCGTCCGATGGCTTCGGATCGGCGCTGGCGCTTGGGGATTTCGACGGGGACGCTCGCCCCGAGATCGCGGTGGGCGCTCCTGGTCGCGCCACGTCTGGGCAAGCGGGAGGCGCAGTGCTGGTCTTCGCAGCCGACGCTTCAGCCAGGGCGGCTCTGATCACCCAAGCGACTCCCCCGAGCGGCCAGGTCGTGGGGAGCGGGGATGGATTCGGGGCGAGTGTGGCCGCGGGCGACTTCGAGGGTGATGGCTTTTCTGACCTCGTCGTGGGCTCACCCGGAGAGACACCACGAAATTCCGCATCCGGATCGGGCATGGTGTTCGTGTACTCTGGTAGCCCGAACGGCCTCGTTGTGAGCGAAGTGTTCGCGCAGGAGGGCCCCGACTTCGGCGAAGTAAGTGAGACTGGCGACGGCTTCGGCGCGGTCTTGTCAGCGGGTGATGTCAGCGGTGACGCTGTCGATGATCTCATCATTGGAGCACCAAGTGACATCAGGGGTGGCCCTGCCGCAGGGGTGGTGTATGTGTTCCCTGGCAACCCGCCCGGCGCCCGCTTGACCATGGGGCCGATGCTCGGCGCTGTATCTCATCAAGACGCGAGGTTGTGGGTAAGGACGAATCGGAGTGCGCGGGTGTCGGTGGCGTTTGGCCTCTTGGGGGGCGCTAGCGCCGCGCGAGTCGATTCGTCGACTGGGCCTGCCGATGATTTCACGCGAACCGTGGTGCTCTCCGGGCTCGAGAGCGATGCCACCTACGAGTACCGAGTGCTCGTCGACTGCGTGGAGCAGGCGAGAGGCTTGTTGACGACGCTGCCCGCCCCAGCGACGAGCCGCTCTCTCAAGTTCGCCTATGTGGCCGACATACGACTCGAGACACGCGAGCGCTTCGACGCCTTCGAGCGCGTCATCGATGCTGAGCCCCAGTTCGTGATCTATGGTGGCGACAACGTGTATGCCGACCGCCCCACGGTCGTCGACAACAGCTTCTTTGGGTACGCGCGTCGCTACCGCACCAACTGGTCCCATCCTTCGCTCGCGCGCACGTTCGCCGCCTTTCCGAGCTACATGATGTGGGACGATCACGAGCTGTTCGACGACTGGTATCCCGGCCTCGACGGGCGCTACGAGGCCGCACGCTCGGCGTTCGTGGCATATCAGGGCGGACACAACCCGAGGCCTGTGACGGGCGGCGCTCTCTATTTCACGTTCGACGCGGGGCCAGCATCCTTCTTCGTGCTCGACTTGCGAAGCTACCGCACACCGAGCACCAGACAGGATGGTCCCACGAAGACGATGCTCGGCGCGAAGCAGAAGGCCGCGCTGTTCGAGTGGCTCGACGAGAGTGATGCGCCCTTCAAGGTCATCGTGTCGTCCGTGCCGTTTCACGATTGGGCAGATACGAGAGATGATGCTTGGCACGCCTACAATGGCACGAGCGGGGGCTACCTCACCGAGCGCACCGAGATTTTCGACTTCATCGCGATGCAGTCGATCGCGGGGGTAGTCTTGCTGAGTGGCGACCAGCACTGGGCGGGCGCCTTCAGGCTCGACAATGGTGAGAGTTACCCGCTGTACGAGTTCATGCCGACACCGATCGCCACGACCAACCGCGAGCCACGGGCCGTCGAAGACCCCCAGGCGCTCTACGTCAGCGGAGAGTACTACGGCTTCGGGCTCTTCGAGATTGAGCCCACACTGGAAGAGCTGCGTCTGACGTTCGAGTGGCGAGATGCCGAGGGGGTGGTTCGCTTCAAGCACAGCGTCGGCCAATCGGAGTTGGTCGCACCGTGATGGAAACGGCCGAACGCTGGGTCAAAGGGTCGAACGGGTGTAGCTCACGTAGCAGTCGTAGAGCCTCAAGCGCGAAAAGGACCCGCCCGCGGCCGAGTTGACGAGATTGACGGACAACATATAAGAGCGCGCCGGGTGAATCACCGCTTCCGTGAGCGGAGCGCCGGTGAGCGCCACCGGGGCCGTGCCACCCGAGGACACGCTCCCCGAGCCGGAGGTGAAAGCCGCGGAAGCGATGAGGGATGCGCCTCCGCCCTGCACGCGCCAGAGCCCGATTGAGGCGACCTCGGTGTTGGTGCCGCGTAGGAAGTT
>CAYNOM010000308.1:0-7479 GCA_964398415.1 uncultured Polyangiales bacterium
TGCGGCCGACACGAGCGGCGGAAGCGGGGCCTACCGGCTCGAGATCCACACGTGCAACACGAGTGACGGCCAGACCGACGATCCCGTGCAGGTCACGTTTGGGACCTACTACGAGATGAAGTTCGGCTCCAAGACGTACCCGATCTACGGTGCCGCGGTCGTCAATCTCGACAACCCGGGCAATGACCGCGAGCGCAACCGCACAGACGTATATCGGTTCGACCTGGGGACTGAGCTCGGGCCCATCGCAAACCTACAGAACATCAGAGTTGAGAAGACAGGCAAGAACTCGTGGTGCCTGGATGACCTGAAATTTTACTGGGGAAATGCGCTGCTGTTCGCCTGGAACTCGGGCATCGTGCAGACGAGCGCGAGCTCGATCCTGCCTGCCCATCCGAGCAAGAGCCCGATCGTACTCAACGACACGGGCGCGCCCGGCTCGTACATCCGCTTTGCCGCCAACACCTGGTCTCAGGATTCACGAGAGAGTTGGTACAATGCGCGCATCGAATTCGGCCTGTGTGGCACGGCGGGGGCGGGAACGAATGACGAGGTCTACCTCGACGTGTTCCACGATAGGATGCCCGATTCGTTTCTGATTCCAAAGCTCAACCGAGACGATCCCTTCGACAGGTACCAGCTCTCGATGAAGCTCCTCGCCCCCGCCAATGCCATTCAAGGGCTGCGCATACGCACCAGCGGCAATGACCCTCTGTGCGTGAGTTGGATCCGCATCATCGACGACATCGTCACCGTCATTGGGATGCCCATCAACATCCCCTGGACCGACGACACCGACCGCAACGTGACCAAGGCTTCCCCCGCGACGTACTACCCGTACGTGAGCGGGTGCAGCTTCAGGACCTGCGGCCCCTGGCGAAAGCCTGGCTTCGATCTCACGCTCAACACGCGCCACCTCGCCTGCGCAGCGGGCGGCGGCAGCACCGGCGCCGACAACAACTGCAACGGCATCGACGAGAACTGCGACGGCCGCGTCGACGAGGGGTATGTTGGGACCATCCGGAGCTGCGGCCAAGGCCGCTGTAGCGCGACCGCGCGTGACACCTGCGAGAGTGGTGTAATCAAGACGGACAACTGCGTCATCCCGACGAACCGAGAGACGACCTCTTGCGGGCTTGGTGTGTGTGCAACGACGGGGGCCGGCTCCTGCTCCAGTACTGGGCAGTGGGTCGACACCTGCGCGCCGAACATGTCGATGCAGTCCTACGAGCGCGAGAACGGCCTCGACGACGATTGCGATGGCGAGGTGGACGAGTCCTGCAGCCCCTCATGTGAGGGCAAGAAATGCGGAGACGATCCGTCCGACGGCTGCGGCGGCTTCTGCACTCAGCTGTGCGCCTTTCGCGGAGTTGGCTGCCGACTCGACACGGATTGCTCGCATGGCCAGGTCTGCGGCATCGGCGTGGGGCAGCGCTTTGGCCTGGGAGCTGGTGTCAATGTCTGCTGGGATCCGATCTGTGATCAACCGGATCCACAGTCAGAGCATTGCGGAAGCGCGACAGCACCCTGTGGCACGTGCCCGTTGCAGTGCATTCCCAACTGCGGCGGCGCTAGCTGTGGCCAATCCGACGGCTGTGGAGGGGTTTGCGCCGGTTCGGATGGCGCCTGTGCGGACGGCTTTGCGTGCAACATGTTGGGCGAATGCGTCGAAAACGCGCGGTCCAAGGACCGTGATTCCAACCTGAAGGGCGGCGAGGCGCTGGGGCTTCCTGCCGGGGATGCGAATGTATCGCAAAGCGGAACGGCACAGTACACCATTCCCATCGAAGTGCCGCCGGGACCGGGAGGCTTGGAGCCCGTCCTGTCGCTCGCATACGACAGTGCTACGCCGGCGGGATATCTGGGTATGGGCTGGTCTCTGCTCGGGTTCTCACAGATTGACCGATGCCCCCGCACGGTTCGCCACAACAGCTACGCGCAGGGCGTCAACAACGACGCCTCTGACCAGTTCTGCCTCGACGGGCAGCCTCTCGTTGCGGTGCGTGGCTCGTACGGTGCGGATGGCACTGAGTACCGAACCCTGCTGGATACATTCGTTAGGGTCGTCTCCCACGTGCCGCGCGGTACCGCGGCAGGCCCTCGCAGTTTCACCGTCTTCACTAAGGACGGATTGCGGAAGACATACGGAGGGGCCGGCGGAGTTGCCTACGGCTTTGGCGGAGTTGTGCGCACCTGGCACATCTCCCAAATCGTAAACCGTTCAGGGTTGGAGGTCGCCTACAGGTATCATCGCGAAGATCGGGAACAGAGCGGTCCCGAAGGCGTGCATCTCTACACCGCTGAGATGTATCCGGTACGGATCTTGTACGGCAACTTTGAGAGAGGCGAGACGTTGCTCGGTGACATCGCCTCCAGACTGATTCGTCCCACACCGTTCACCGTGGAGCTCGAGTACGCCGAGAATCCGCAGCCGATGACGGGCTACAGTCAGGGTGCGCCATTCATGTTGACCAAGGTGCTCAAGTCGATAACGACGATGTACCTCGGGCAGACCCGCCTTCGGAGCTACGATCTCGCCTATGGCTCCTTCGGGAACGGCGTTCCGAAGCTCGTCTCTGTGACTGAGTGCGCCGGGGATGCCGCACGCCGAAGCTGCAAGCAGCCCACGATGTTCGAGTACGAGGATTTCGTCGGGGTGACTCGTCGCGACTACTATGAGAACGCCTGGCTCATCAGCAGCCGAGCCAAAGTTGGCTCTGGCTCCACGGTGCATGTACTCGATGCGAATGGCGATGGGCGCGACGACATTGCATTCGTGAACCCTAGTTCCCGGTGGGAGGTTGCGCTGGCCGAGGGAGACGGTCTGTCGGAACCCTTTGAGATTGGTCCCGCGGGCCAGAATTTCCTAGCCACGTCCATCGAACGTCTCAAGGAGATGACACGTTTCGGTCGCTCGTTCGGAACAGCCGGTTCGTCGTTGCGTCATGTCGCCGACTACGACCGAAACGGTCGCGACGAGATCCTTGAGTTCGCAGGGCGAACCAAGATTCTCCGACGTACTCTTCGCGATGACCGTACCACCACATCCAGGGAAACGGCGATCGATCTCGGAGCTTCGGATCTAGTAGACACCTGGTCCATGGACGGCGACGGTGATGGTTGGGTCGACGTATTTGCCTGCCTACGGAGCGGCCCGGGCAGAGCAGGTCAGAGTTCACTTACGTGGTGGAAGAACACCGCTGGAAATTTTGCGAGGCGGGAGACGATTGCCGTTCATGGCTGTGATATCTCCGCGCCGATCGATCTCACTGGGGACGGCTCCCCAGAGCTTCTCTTGGCGCACGCTGACGAGTCACGCGCCTACTACGTGGAGGTCACGCCATCGGGCTTGGCTGAGAAGCCCCTGCGCAGTAGCCACTCGGACACTGCACTGCTTGGATTCAGTCGGGTCGAGCGCCTGCAGGTTGCTGATTTCAACGGTGATGGGCTGCAGGACATAATTCTCTGGCAGCCACGCAAGGTGCAGGAGCCTGTCGTGCTGCTCAACACTGGCCGCAACGGCGCGGTAAAGCCTGCTCACGCTGACGAATGGATTCGAACGGCAAAAGTCCTCGAAAACGGCGGCTTTGTACCCTTCGACTTCGATCGGGACGGTCGCGACGACCTTGCGGTTTTCAACGATAACTCCAGAGCGGTCAATGTCTTTCGGGCCGGCCACAATGGCCCAACTTACGCTTACCAGGACTGCTCCGAATGGAAGAACGCACAAGGGGCGTGCTCTCGCGTTGGAAACGAGGTGCGGTGCGGTTCGTGTCCAGTCCAGATGGGTTGGTGTTACGAGCCCGGTTGCTGCGATCTCATGACGGACAAGGGCGGCTACAATCACGGCTGCTATTTGACCGAGAACATCGTCAGCTATTACGGGAACTACTTTGGAGCCAAGTTCGGGCGCGAGGACAACGGGCGCATCTTCTGCCACGACAAGAAGGTGTGCACCGTGGGTGAGCCTGACTGCAGCGCGGCCGAGGCTCGTCTCGCCTGCGAGGAGCACAACGCGGCCGTGGATGCGGCTGGCGGCGAAACTGCTCCGCAGCACATCGAACTGGGTGAGTGGTTGGCTGTGTTCGTGGCGGACGTCACAGGCGACGGCCAAGACGATCTCGTCACGGTGGACAAGAACGGTGCGATCTGGGAACACGAGTATGTTCGACATGCCCCAGGTCCTCTGCTGAAGGTCATTAGGCAGGCTACTGCGGAGGAGCGTAGTCAGGAGGTGACGCGATTTGAGTACGCCTACGGTGCTGTCTACCCACGCGGCGAAGAGCCCTCCTACACTCTGTCAAACTCCGCGCTACGGTTCTGCGCTGAGGACCCGATTCTGTGCGTGCGCAAGATCCCACGCCCTTTCGTGAAGGAGATGGAGACACGCAGCGGAAGTCGAGGGCGGCATCTCACGTACCGCTATGAAGACGCCTTTGGCGACGCGACGCACGGCTGGCTCGGCTTCCGAGTGGTTTCAGTCGCGAAGCGTATGCATGAGTTCCAGGACGTGCTCACGACGGCGCGCGTGCGCTACGACCAGTTGGCACAACGGCGAGCGAGCTCAGACGGCCGCTGGTTTTATCCATTTGTTGGAGCACCGACTAGTCATCTCGTGGAGTGGAAGCAAAACGGCTCGTCGCTGACCGACGGGCAAGAGGTTCCGCAATCGCGAGGAACGGTCAATCGATACGACGTTGCACCGTCAGCATCTGGGCGTCCCTTTGTGTACGCGGTGGAGTCGCGTGCGGTTCAGACATTCGACGGTCATGAGGTCACGGATCGTATTGAAACCATCACGCCGGACGGTTTCGGGAACGCAACGACATTGGTTGCCGAATATCCCGACGAAGAGCGTGTCGTAAGGACCGAGACCTACTTTGACCATGCCGCGTCACGGCAAGCAGCCTGGCAAATTGAGATTCCCCAGTGGACGAAGGTTATCGAAACGGCGCCCAACGCTCGCGGCTTTGAGCAACGGGTCGAGACGAAGACCGAGTACACGCACGACGCCCTTGGGTACCTCACCCAGACTATCGAGGAGCCCGGCGATGCCAAAGCCGAGCTTCGAACAACCTGGAGCTACGATCGTTGGGGAAACGTTGAGCGCACCGAGACGGTAGACCTGGATCCCGAGACGCCAGATCGGGTCAAGACTGCCGTTTACGGTGATTTTGGAGTGTGGCCCAAGCAAACAATCAACGAAGCAGGACACGTCATCGATACCGAGTACTACTACGCGACCGGAGCGCTGGCTTCGCGTTCGGATGCAAACGGCGTCACGGAAACGTGGAAGTACGATGGGTTCGGCGTTCTTGAGAGCAGCGAGGCTTCATCGTTGGACACTGCAGGAACGCTGCGTACCGAATACAAATGGCGCACAACAGCAGAAGACAGAACTGAGAAGAACATCGTCCTGCCTGCTGCTTACGAGGTCGTCATTAGTGCGCCCGATAAGTCTCAAAGGCGTGTCGCGTTCGATGAGCAGGGGAGCGTGGTGCGCCGCGTATGGGACGACGCCCTCGGCGTTGGAACCGTCAGGCAGGAAGTCCGCCGTGACCGCCTCGGACGGGTAGTTGAGCTGTACCGTCCGCATAGACCAGGCACTGTCGCCGGGGATGCAGATCAGGGTCGACGTTGGTGGTCTCGTGATCCCCTGGGTCGGCCACTCACGGAGTACTTCCAAGGAAAAGGCACCCGCCGGTGGGATTACGCTCCCGTAACGGCAACTCGACTCGATCACTTTGTGGACAAGAGGCCGTCTGCACGAGAGGTCGTCCGCACCACGGATGCAAAGGGCAACGTGCGGGACGCCGTGATTGATGGATACGGCCGAGAGCTTGTCGTGATCGAGCCGGGTGGCTTTGAATCGCAGGTCTATTTTGGCGTCCACGGTGATCCAGTTCGGATGACAGATGCGGCCGGTAATGAGACGCTCTGGACTTGGGACCGCTTCGGTCGCAGGGAGACCATGCTGGATCCGGACACCGGATTGCACTCCTTCGCCTACGACGCATTCGGAAATCTCGCACGCTCTACCAACGAGGGTGCGGGGGCGACGTGGAGACATGATGCTCTTGGGCGCCCACTGGAGCGCGTGACGCCCGAGGGGATCGCGCGTTGGCAGTGGGATACGGCTCCTGGCGGTGTGGGAAAGCCGCACTTCGTGGAGTACGGTGCGCACCGGCGCGAGTTTCATTACGACGGCCGCTATCGATCCATGAGCGGCATGACCGATACGTTTGAGCACTCCGACGAGGCGGTCTCGTTCGACACAACCATCACACGGGACGCTCTCCTCCGGCCAGCATCCCTTCAGTATCCCAGCGGGTGGTCGGTCGCCTATGGATACAGCCCGACTGGGACAATCACCTCGGTTGCGGATGAAGACACCGGGAAGGCGTTGTGGAAAGCGGAGTCGTTCTATCAGGGCCACGCGCTCGAGCGGGAGGTCTTCGGCAACGGTGTCGTCGGCACTAACGAGTACGACGCGCTTACTGGAGAGCTCACCGGACAGCAACTGGCAGCATCGGCGGGCGGCCCGCATTTGTGGGCCGGAGCCTTCGCGTACGATGCTCTGGGCAACTTGGAGTCGGAGACCAGCACGGGTGAGCCAGACTTGCAGTATGGCTATGACGCGCTGAGTAGACTCTTCGCAGTGACCGAAGGTAGCGGCACGAGTCTCGTCGGGCGTGAAGGGTATGGGTACGACGCAATCGGCAACATGACATGGTCGCGCCTCGGTAGCTATTCCTACGCGCGCCGTTCAGACGAACCCGTGTACTCTCACAAGATGCCTCACGCGGTGCGTGTCGCAGGGCCAAACCGCTACGGTTACGATCGCCGTGGAAACCAGGTTTGGCGCGAGGGCCCGGACATCGTCGGAGGTCGTCAGGAGCTAACGTTCGACACGCTGAATCAGCTGACAAGCATCTCGGCACCTGGGGTCGGACAGACGACTTTCGAGTACGATGCTGGCGGAGGGCTCGTGGCCCTGGAGTCCGACGGTGCGAAGACTCTGTTTGTTTCCAAGCTCTTCTCACAGGTGCGACGTGGCGGGGAGGTAGAGTCAGAGACGCACTTCGTGCGGGTTGGCGATCGTGTCGTCGCAGAGGTGCTTCGGCACCCCGATGGCTCCACCCACGTCCAGTACGTTCACACGGACCGGCTCGGCAACGCGGCTCACCTCAGCGGGGTGGACGTACAGCTCAAGCGCGGCGCTCGTCGATCGAGCTTCGGCGACGTGAGGCGGGGGGCTGAAGTCGCAACGGCGGTCGGCTACACGGGACATCGCGATTTGTCGGCGTACGGTCTAGTGCACATGCAGGGCCGAGTGTACGATCCAGCGTTAGGTCGATTTCTGTCTGCTGACCCCTTTGTGTCTGGTCTTGGCCAAGGGCAGAATCGCTACTCGTACGTCTTCAACAACCCGATGAACTGGACCGACCCGACCGGCTACTGGGGGAACCTCGTAGGGGG
>CAYNOM010000309.1:0-7471 GCA_964398415.1 uncultured Polyangiales bacterium
CGCATCCGCGCCCGCCTGCACCAGGTCGAGGAGGAGGCCGAGGAGCTCGAGGGGAGGGTCGAGCGCAGCTTCCATCCGTTCTGGGGCTCGCTCTTCAAGGCGGGCAACGAGGTCAGCTCGTTCGGCGACCAGGTGGAGCAGTACGCCTGCCTCTACACCGAGCGGGTCTCGAACCTCCTGCACTACTCACCGGTTCACTACTTCCGGGGCCCCCGGGACCGCATGCCGCACGAGCTGTGACGATCCGCCCCCCGGAGCGGCGCCACACGTACTCGCGGTATGGACACTCGCAACCGCTTGTCCTATACACCCGGTCGGTCGATCTCGATGCGCCTGGCCATCTTCAGCGACGTCCACGCAAACATCGAGGCGCTGAGCGCGGTGCTCGAGGCGTACCGTCGCGAGGGCGTCGACGAGTACTACTGCCTCGGCGACGTCGTCGGCTACGGCGCGAGCCCGAACGAGTGCGCGGAGCTGATCCGCAAGCTCGCCAAGGTGACCATCCTCGGCAACCACGACGCCGCCGTCGCGGGCCGGATGGACTACTCGTACTACTACGAGGCGGCCCGGCAGGCGCTCGACCTGCACTCGCGGCAGCTCACCCCCGAGAACCTCGCCTGGCTCAAGGGCCTCCCCTACAAGCACGACCTCGGCGACATCGGGCTCACGCTCTGCCACGGCTCGCCGCTGCGGCTCGAGGAGTTCGAGTACATCTTCGCGCCCGAGCAGGCGCGCGAGTGCCTCGCGATCTGGGACGACCTCAACCAGCTCACGCTGATCGGCCACTCGCACCTGTGCAAGGTGTTCATGCTGCGTCCAGGCTCGGTGCGCGAGGTGCCCCCAGGTACCTTCACGCTGGAGCCCGACGCCAAGTACATCGTCAGTGTCGGATCCGTGGGGCAGCCCCGCGACTACGACAACCGCGCGAGCTTTACCATTTTCGATACCGAGACGCGGCGCTTCGAGTTTCACCGCGCCGAGTACGACATCGAATCGGCCGCCAATCGAATCTTCGCGGGCAGCCTCGAGCGCAACTTCGGCCACCGCCTGTTCATCGGCGTGTAGGCCTTTCGCCGTTCATTCGAGATCGACCCAGCGGACGAGACCATCCCATGGTGCAAGGCCATCGGTGATGCTCGTGAGCTTGGGCGTTTGCATGCTGCCGAGGGGGCACAGGCGCGGCGCGAGGTTCTGCGGTAGCGCGCGCGCGAGGGCGTTGGCATCGACGCCCGCGTGACCTACGCACTTGAGGTGTATTCCGAGGGGCGAAAGCTTCGCGCTCAGGTCTGCTTCGCGGTCGAGCTCGAGTAGCTGGAGGTTGCGATAACCGGGGCTCAGGCGCAGGTTGCCGTGCGACTCGAGCGCCACCGCAAAGCCGTCACCCTCGAGCAGCGTGCCGTGAATGGCCGACAGCCCACGCCAGCTCAACTGCGCGCTGCCCACGTCGAGCGGGAGCGGACCACGAGGAAGCTCCTGTGCGAGCCGCAAGAGCTCGTCGAACACGAGCTCGGCGAAGCGCGCGGGCGTGACCTCGGCGCCGCGTACGACCCACGCGACGTGTGGCGACAGGCAGCCACGCTGATCGTAGGCCGCCGTGTCGAGCGCGAGCGCACGGGCTGCTGCTCGCGCCTCGTTCTCGCTGCACAGCGCCTTTGCCCCCACCACGGCCACGCTCAGGCCGTGTCCGTGGGGCAAGAAGGCTGCCGTCGCGGAGAGCTCGGCGCGGATGCGATTGAGCGTGCCGTCGCTGCCGTAGACGCTCACGGCGTCGGCCTGCTCGAACAAGACGCCCATGCGCTCGACGTCGCTGGAGGGCACTGTGGCACAGCGATAGGCCTCGCCGAGCTCGGGGTCGGCCCCTGCGAACGCGCTCTCGAACAGGCGCGCGAAGGCGTCGTCGCGCGACGATGCTTTGGCGACCACCGGCCAGCCGAACAACAGGGGCAGGGCGACGCCCTTGGCGCCGGCCGTGAAGACGTTGCCCGCCAGCACGACCACGGCGAGCTGGCCCGGGCGTGCGCGCAAACACTGGGCGTGGGGCGCTGTGCAGGCAGCGTCCAGGGCGATCAGAGCCTCGCGGTCGAACACGTCCAACGCGTGCTCGAGCGCCCACTCGACCATGGGGAGCGACAGGCCCGTCGACGCGGGCAGCTCGGCGCGGGCTCGGCCGCCGAGCGCAGTCTCGGCATCGTGTAGCGTGGCCATGGCCTGGGCGAGCGCCGTGGCGCGCCGCTCGACGCCCGCGCTCCACAACGCAGGCCCTGCGGCGATCACTTGGGAGGTGAGGCTGCGCAGGCTGCGTGGATCCGGGGCGGTCATGGGGCGGGCCTAGGTGCGTTTGACGCCAGTCACCTAGCACGCGGCATGCGTCGTGGGCACGCCTCAGCGGCGTGCGCTCAAGAGCTCGTCGGCCGTGATCGAGCAGCCACGCGCGATGGCGCCCTGGGCGCGACCGTGCACCACGATGCCGTCCGCGAGGCGCTCGGCGACGTCGGCCGTCTGGATGCACGAGACGCTGTCGAGGTTTGCGGCGTCGTCCACGCGGAGCAGGCCCGCTTTGCCATCGGTGCGTGCGAGCAGCGTCTCCGGATCGACGGGGAGCGCGCGCACCCAGCCCGGTGCCCACAGCCTGCGCGGCGTGCGCGGTAGGCCGAGGGCGGCCTCGCGCAGCGTGGTCTCGTAGAGCTGCGACGACAGCTCGGTCATGCCGTATTCGGCCACGATGAACGCGTCGTCGAGGCCGAACGTGTGGCCCAAGAGCTCGCGCATCTCCGTGGGCGCGATCTCGCGCGAGCGCCCCTTGAAGCCACCGGTTTGCATGATGCGGCTGCCCGTGGGCAGCGAAAAGCGTCGAGCGCCGAGGGCGTCGAGCGCGTGCACGAAGGCAAACGAGGTGCCGAGCAGGGCGACGGGCGTGGCGTCGGCCACGTTCGCAGTGAGCGTGCGTGCGAGAAGCTCGTGGTCGAGCGTTTGATCGCGCACGACGTACACGTGGGAGCTCGCGAACCACGCGCAGAAGCGCGAGAGCATGTATGAGAGCGAGGACGTCGGGACCTCGTCTGCGCTCGGCGCGAGGATCACGAGCGCCATGCGCGCGACGTCGGGAAACAGGGCATGGCGCGCCGCGAGCTCGGCTGCACGATCGTAGAGGCGAAGGCTGCGAAAGGCGTGCGTGCTGCGCTCGCTCTGGGTGGTACCCGAGCTGACGAAGCGCCGCAGGTCGCAGGCTTCGGGGTGGCCTGCGATGCGCGCGAAACGAAAGGCATCCGTCGGCAAGGCGGGGATGCGATCGAGTGATGTGGCGCTCGGGTGAGCGCGGCGCTGACTTCGAAAGCGTGCGTAGGCCTCGACGCGCTGCGCTTGGTGGTCGGCGAGCTTCGCGATCAGGCCATCGCGCGCGGCGTCGTCGCGCTCGCCCGTGCCGAGGCGCTCGATCAACGCGAGCACCTCCGCTTCGAGCTCATCTCGTTGGGCATCCAGACTCGTCACGAGCTCGCTCCGAGACAGGCGTCGAGCGCCGCGCAGAAACCTGCGATCTGGGCGTCGGTGATGCAGGCGGGGGGCGTGAGGCACACAGCGCTCGGCGGTGAGCCGGCGGGTGAGGTGATGTAGCCCTGGGCGAGCAGCTTGGCCGTCACACTGAGCACGCGCGCGGGGTCTTCGAAGGCGATGCCGAGCAACATGCCCTCGCCCCGCAGCGATAGCCCGTGCCTTTCGCACAGGGGAGCGAGGGCACGGCGCAGGGCCGCGCCGCGCTCGAGCATCTGCGCGCCGAGGTCTTCGCGCTTCATCTGCTCCAGGAAAGCCAGCGCTGCGGCGCAGCTCAGGGGATTGCCGAGGAAGGTGGAGGTGTGGATGGCCTCGCCGCCAGGCTCGCCCCAGGCGGCCATCACGGCTTCGCGTCCCAAGCACACACTGATCGGCACGCCGCCGCCGAGGGCCTTGCCGAGACAGATGAGGTCTGCTTCACAGCCGTCCGCGACGTGGCGCAGCACGGGGCCGGTGCGGCCGAGGCCGGTGTAGATCTCGTCGACGATCAGCAGCATGCCCCGAGCGTGCGCGAAGTCGGAGAGGGCCCGCAGAAAACCTGGGGGCGGCACGTGCACGCCACCGCGTCCTTGGACAGGCTCGATCAGGATCGCACCGGCGCGTTCGTCGAGGGCCCGCGCGGCCTGGGCCACGCTCTCGAGCGCTGTGGCCAGATCTTGATCGGGGCGCGGGAAGCGGGCAAAGGCCACGTGCGGGTTGAGCTGTGCCGCAAACGGCGCGCGAAAGCCCTCCGCGTAACCGCAAGCTGCGAGCGGGCCATGCGACAGGCCGTGATAGCCGCCCTCGAAGGCGATGACGCCCGGTTTCTTCGTGAAGAGCAGAGCGCTCTTCAGCGCCGCTTCGAGCGCGTCGGCGCCACTGATGCCGAGGATCGCGCGCGCAGGAAAGGGCGCGAGCGCGACGAGCTCGCGCAGCAGCGCGACCTTCGTGTCGGAGGGATGCACATCACCGAGCGCGTGTACCAGGCGATCGAGCTGTGCGTGCAGCGCGGCCACGATGGGCGGATGGCGGTGACCGAAGGCTGCCGCACCGAAGCCCGCCGTGAGATCGACGAGCACGTTGCCATCGGCGTCGCGCACGTTCGCGCCCGCGGCTTCGACCCAGCAGATGGGATCGCTCGGCGCCCCGCTCGCCTCGGCGCGCCGCGCGCGTCGGTTGGTGAGGGCCGGACACTCCACCTCGGACAACATCTCGGCGAGCTCGGTGCACCGCGGGCCGGGCAGGCCGGTCGACAGCGCCGGCAGCATGCTTCCAAACATGGCGCGAGCTTACAGCTCGTCCGCAGAACGTGCCCGCGCGCTTTCGGCTACTTCTTGCGCCAGGGATAGAAGGGCCGGCCGCGTTGGCGGGCGTTTTTCATCTCTTCGGGCGTCTCGAGCAGTACCACGGCGTAAGGCGTGCCGAGCGCGGAGGCTGCCTGCTCGAGCTTCTGGACGATCTCGTCCACATTCTTGCGGAACGACGGATCGACACGGACGGCGATCGACGGGAGGGTGGTGCCGTCTTCGCGTACTTGCTGCAAGAGGCAGCCCCACTCGACCTCGATGTAATCGCGCAGCACCGCCGCCAGCGAGTCGTAAAGCTGCTCGCTCGGGCGCTCGACGAGACCGAGCAGCACCCCGGTGTGCGCCACGGCGCCGAAGGTGGCGGCCAGCGACTGCGGGTCTTCCGCGTTGTCTGCAACCACTTTCGTCGGCTTGATCGAGGGGCCTGCGGGTGGGTGACTGCTCTTCGTCACCGGGGCCACGTCGGTGCGCGAGGCCGGCATGTGGCTGTCTGCCGGGGGACGGCCCGAGGCCGCGCCGGCCCCTATGTGGCCACCTTTCGCCGGCGGTCGACTCGACATCGCAGGCGAAAGCCCCTGATACGAGGGCGGGCGATGGCTTGGCAGGGCGCTCACCAGCTCCATCTCGCCTTCGTCGAGCTCCAGGGCATGCTCCGAGGCGATGTCGACCACCACGAGCTGCGCGTGGTGCTGCTTGGCGAAGCGCACGCACTCGGACATGTGCAGGCGCTTGCGCGGCACGCGGCCATCGATGCCGAGCCAGCCGTAGCGCATGCTGGCTTCTTGAAGCTGCGCCTCGTCACTGAACACGGCCAGGGCCGTGACCCCGTTCGAGTTGGTCAGGGTGCGCAGGGTGGCCGGATCCGTGGGCCACGTGGCCGCCCACACCTCCGAGCTGCGCAAGGCGCTGACGGCCCTGGCCCGCGCTTCCGGGTCGTTGACGGCGGCGATCATCGCTTCTTGGAGCGATTGGCTCGATCCCTGGCTCACGTCACGATCTAACCATCCCCGGCCAGGGCTGCGCAAATTGCAGGGGCAAAGGGTAAGAGGCGCTCACCCTACAGGTGCCCCTGGGGCACCCTGATCAGGGCTCCCAGGTGGAGATGAACGTGTGCGGGGCCCCGTGGCAGGTGCCGTTGCAGCGCGTGCCATCGTAGGTGATGCCCTGGGCCGCGACGCTGAGGTCGACCTGACCGTTCACGTGCAGGTCGGGGCCGATGATCTCGCCCTCGAGGTCGATCACCGCGCTGTGGCACTCGCTACACGCGACCTTGTCGAACAGAAAGCCGAGCAGGCCGCCATTGACGTGGGCGTCGTGCCTGCCGCTGAGCTTTCGCGCGTCGTCGAAGGCGTGGCAGCTGTTGCAGTCGGTGGCGGAAGCGGTGTGCTCTACGCTGCCGTTTACGCGGCGGTTGCCGTGGCAGTAGACGTTGGAACACCCGCCATTTCCGTCGTACGCGCCGTCGGGGCTGAGGCCTGCGCTGAACGTGACCTCGGCCTTGCCCGGCGTGGCGTCGAAGGCGTGGCCCTCCGAGAGCACGTCCGTAGGCTCGACGTGACATTGGGAGCACGCGTAGGGCGCGTGGAGCGTGCCGACGACGTGCGCGTCATGGGCGAGAAAGCTGAGCTCGGAAGGCGGCTTGGCACGCACGAGATCGCTCGGAGGCGCGCCCATGTCGTTGTTTGCGCCGCCGTGGCAATAAGTGCAGTCGCTGCGCCAGCCCGTGGGGTGGCCGCCGTCGTGGCAGTTGTCGCAGCCGCCCGCAAAGTCGCAGCCCTCGAGCTTCTGTCCGTGGCAGCTGCGGCAGTCGTCGCCCTGCAGCTTGAAGTCGAGACCGTGCACGCTCGAGCTTGCGTAGCCCTCGGGGTGGTAGTCGCTCTTCACGGGACTCACGCAGTCGAACCCAAGGGGGATGGGTCGCGCCGCGGCGTCGTCTTTCGCGCCATCGTCCGAGTCGCCGCTCACGGGCCTGTCGGCACCGTTGTCACCTGCAGCAGTCGAAGGCTCGGTGTAGTTCAGCAGGTCGAGGTCCTCGGGGTCGGCCTGAAAGCAGCCAGAGAGGAGCGAGAGCGCAAGGCAAGCCAGAGCGCCCCGCCGAACGCCTCGTTCGCAAGGGGGTCGAACCACGGATCGCGCGAAGAAAGGGGGGCTCACCGAAGCGTACATGGCACTCCTCGGACGGCCGATCGAGGGGCACCGTTTCAGGATCTCGATCGCGAAACGCGCTTCTTACACAGCATGCTGAAAAATGACTGCGACGCTGAAACCGGTCACGTCCCATGTGCCGTAGCGCACATCCCGCTCGGCCTTGACAGCCGTGGGGGCCCAGCTATCTTCGCGACCCTACTGACCTCGCCCAGATAGCTCAGTCGGTAGAGCAGAGGATTGAAAATCCTCGTGTCGGCGGTTCGATTCCGTCTCTGGGCACCGAAGACCTCGCAGAAATGCGGGGTTTTTTGCCTTAAGCCTCATGACACTGCGCACGTAGCTGATCGGACGGGAGGCGCTCGATGTGGAAGATGGCGCCGGGCAAGTTCAGATGCAGCGAGCACGACGTCGCTGTCTCCGACGTTGAGGGCAACCAGTGGTATTGCCCCCCAAGGCGGACGGGCTCGAACAGCGCGTTGCGCGCTTGC
>CAYNOM010000310.1:0-7454 GCA_964398415.1 uncultured Polyangiales bacterium
TGCCCAAGGGCCCTGAGGGTGTGATGGGATCGGTATAGAACACGATGCCGTTGTCCTCGAGCAGCTGAATGTCGGCGTCGATGTTCGCGGTTTGGATTGCGATACGCGCGATGCCCAGATGATTGAGAGCATCGTATGGGGGCGCGGAATCGCTCGGGTCCTCCCACTTGCTCAGGTTCAGGTTGTGGCCCTGGGGAAGTGACATCGATGCACGCCGTACGTGCGGTGTGGTGCCAGGGCTCCCCTGCTCGTACTCATCCTCGAGCGCGAAGCCGAGCATTTCGTAGAAGGCTCGAGACTGCTCGTAGTCGCTGACGTTGATGTTCGTCTGGAGCGCCCCGGAGATGTACGTCTGTCCCGAACCGTTGGGCGTGCCACCCGTGGGCACATTCCCGGGCTGTACGATCTCGATGAGGACGCCGTCCGGATCGCTGAGCGTGATGCGCTGCGAGCTCGCCACCGGTCGGTCCACGATCTCCGGCCCGGAGAACAGCACTCCGTGCGCGCTCAGGGCAGCCATGTCGCCCGTCAGATTGGTGGTCGTGAGGGAAAGGGTCGTGACGCCGAGATGGTTTTGCGCTGCGTAGGGCGCGCTGGGGTCGTACGGGTCCTGCCACCGGATCAGGTCGATCACGTACCCGTCGCTGAGCACCATGGGCGAAGCGTGCAGCTGGTACGGCGGCATGTTCAGGCCAGCCGCTTCCGCCGGGTCGGACACGTTCACGTCCAACTCGAGCAGCGGCGCGAAGCCCAGAAGCATGTAGAAGCTCTTCGAGACCTCGAAGTCGCTGACGTTCACGTTGGCATGCAGGATCTTGAGCGTGTTGATGCCGATGGGCGACCCGGTGCCGAAGACCTCCCGCGCGTCGTCGATCCCGTCGCCATCGGTGTCCGAGAGCTGCGGGTCGGTGCCGTACAGCACTTCTGCGCCGTTGCAGATCCGGTCGCCGTCCGTGTCGGGTTCGTCGTCGCGACACATGTAGACGTTTGGAACGGGCGCGATGTGGTAGGTGGCGCCGTCGCTGCCGACGTGTTCCTGGAACACGGGGACGAAGTCGAGCCAGATGTCCCGGTAGCCTTGCTTGGAGAACTGCAGCTTGTACGAGCCCTCGGGAGAGCCACCGGGGTTGTAGACGAGCATCGCGCCTTCGGGCGTGACCACCTTCGCGTAAGGGTCGTAGAAGTAGTGGCCGTTTGCGTTGGTGGCCGTCCGGTAGCCGGTGAGGGTGCCCTCGCGAACCGGGACTTCGATTCGGTGCGCGTCGCAACCCGCGCCACCGCACTGCGCGTACGCCGTCACGTCGACGCTGCTCAGCGCGCCTCCCGCGGAGTCTTTGACGTTACCCACGGTGCAGGCGCCGAGGGCCATGAGGAGCGGCGCCATGGCCGCTCCTGAGAGGAGCTTGTTGCGCAGGTAGGTCACGGTGCTCTCTTCGCTTCATTGGTTTCTGCCGGGCCGGTGCTCGCGAGGCGAGAATCGGTGACGGCGCGCCGTCAGCGCTCGCGGCGACAGGGTCGCTGGGACGCTGCGATGGTGGCAAACAGGCCCGGATGTTGCCACTGCAAACGCGCCGTCGGCGTCGCATTCGAACCAGGGGCGCCGCCCTCAGTCTTCTACTCGAGCTCGAGCACGCCAAAGGAACTCGGAACGTGGAAGTCAGGCTCCGCGGTACCCGGATCGACCCAGGACATCCATCCTCGGTGAACGGAGCCATCGGCGCGATGGGAGAACTCGGCGCGGTAGAGGCCCGCACACAGCAGGCCGTGTGAGGTCCCGAGAACGCCGAGCGAACGTAGGGTCTCGAGCCCTATGCATCCCTGGACCATGTAGTGGTCGCCGCGCACAGCTGCCTGAACAACCAGGCCATGGAACGCGAAAGCATCGTCGAACTTTCGGTAGGTGCGCGCTCGATAGGCGTACACGTCGCCGCTTGGGGTCATCTCCATGCAGTAGTACGGGTCGAGCGAGCGTGAAGGTGCGAAGAAGATCTCCACGCGGTCCGATCCGAGGACACGCTGTTTGGGGTTGGAGCCGGTGGCGAGGACGAGATCGCGGTCGACGCAGTCGAAGCGGAAGTAGAGAAGTCTTCCGTCGTGAACAGCCCGAAACTCAGTCGACGGAGGCGCAGACGCTTCCCACGGAAACGCGAAGTCGGTAAGCAGCACTGCCCTGGCCCAGTCTGGCTCGCCCTGACTCCTACGCACTGCGTACGATTTCACCCTCGATCCCCACAGTCAGACTTCGCTCCCTATCGCATAGGGCAGCGCAGTGCAAAGTCACGCAGGGCGGAGGCGCCCGATGTGGCTGGCACGCGGGATGCAAATACTCCGGTCACACAAGGAGTCATTCCCATGAACAAACGCGTCCGTGAAAAGGTGGCCGCGCGGAAATCCAGGGACCGTGCGGCGCAGGCTGCCAAAGACGAAGCCAGGACGCTCTCTGAAGCCGTGAAGGAGGCGCAGGTGAGCGCGACGAACCTGCGTCGTGCCGTAATTGCCTCGGTCCAACAGAGCGCAGGTGAGGCGTTTCAGTACCTGAAGGACAAGCTCGTCGCGCAAGAAGAGCACGCCGAGCAGCTGCTTCAAAGGGTCCCCGGCGTCGGTCCGTCTGCGGCCAAGAAGCTGCATGAGATGACCCATACGTCGGTGAGTCATTCGTAGCGTCGCAGCTAGCGCCTAGATGAGGAACGCCATGGCACGCTGGGTTTTCGTGGGTTTGATCTTGCTGTCGATGCTGCTCCTGGGCTTCGTAGTACACCCGTTTGCGGAGGCATTCTTTCTTGCGGCCGTGCTCGCAGGTGCCCTCTACCGCTGGCAGGACGGGCTCAGCCACCGCCTCGGAGGCCGACGCAATCTGGCTGCGAGCCTGCTGAGCATCGCGGTTGCGCTGTCGCTGCTCGGACCCGTTGCAGTGATCAGCACCTATGCGGTCAAGGAGAGCGTGGCCGGGGTGCGCTTCGTGGCTGAGACAGTGCGCAGCGAGGGCATGTCCGCTCTCATCGATTGGCTGCCCGCGCCCGCGCAGAATTTCGCGAATGACGTGGTCGCGCGACTTCCGCTGGATGAAGCCGAGATGGACGCGGCGCTCCAGAAGCAGGCGACCGCCCAGGGAAGCAGGGCGGCTGGCGTGGTCACCACGGCGCTCGCCGCCACGGGCTCGATCTTGTTTCAGACAGGTATGATGCTGATCGCGCTCTTCTTCCTCCTCGTCGATGGGGCTGCGCTCGTGGCGTGGATCGAGCAAATTTCCCCGCTCAAGCCGGGACAGGCCCTGGAGCTCCTGCGCGAGTTTCGCCGCGTATCGCAATCGGTGATGGTATCGAGCATCGCGACCGCCGGAGTGCAGGCTGCGGCGGCGCTCGTCGGGTACTTGATTGCGGGCGTGCCCCATCTGCTGTTCTTCACGGCGGTCACCTTCTTTGCGGCGTTCATTCCCGCCATCGGCGGCGGCGGCGTGTGCCTGGCGGCTGCGCTGCTTTTGCTCGTCCAAGGTAAGGTCTGGTTCAGTCTGTTTCTCGCGTTGTGGGCGGTGTTGGTCGTCGGCCTCGTCGACAATCTCGTCAAGCCGCTCCTGGCACGGCGTGGGATGCAGATGCACGGCGCGATCGTCTTCTTCTCGCTGCTGGGCGGACTGGCGGCATTCGGTGTCGTGGGCCTCCTCCTCGGACCGCTGATCATGTCGCTCTTCCTCGCGCTCGTGCGCATCTATCAGCGCGACTTCGTGAACATCGAGGCGAGCCCCGAGGCGGTGTCGGTCACCCCGTCGCGCAGCTTCGCCATACGAAGACACCGGGGAGTGTCCTAGACCTGCGAACGCTTGCTTGGCTGCCCGGCGCCGCGAGGGCACGGGTATTGCAGCGATGTAGTCGGACCTACTGGAGGAGCCCACATGGCAAACATGGCTAATCAAGATTCACCGCAACCGAACTGGCCCGGCGCAAGCAATGCCGAGGGATCAGCGGCGCGCCAACCTCAAGGCGCTGCCCAGCGTCATCACGAACCTGCGCCCGCGCGTGAGGGTTCTGCCTCGCTCGCAGAGCGCAGTGAGAAGGCAGCCGACCAGGTCGCGGGCTCGGCGATCGAGCAAGTTCGCGCTGTACAATCCGGACTCTCACAACAACGCGGTCAGCTAGCCCAGCGCGTTCGTCGCGTCGGCGATGCCATGCGTGAGAGTGGCGCCAAGATGGGGAGCGACGACGAGACCGCATCAGAATTCTTTCGGTTCGCGAGTCGCCACATTGAAGATATCGCTTCGTATGTGGACCAAAATGACCTCTCGGCGATAGCGTCCGACGCTCGAGAGTTCGTCCGAAAGCGCCCCGCCGTCTTCTTCGGTGGCGCGTTCTTGCTGGGCCTGGCTGCTGGCAGATTCCTGAAAGCCTCGGGCGGGGCAGCTTCGCCTCGCCCTGGTCAGCTCCTCGATCCGGCTGCGGGCGTGCAACGCGAGCCAAAGCCACCCGCCTTCTACGGATCCTCCGCCGCTCCGGCTCAGGCAGCGGATACCGGAGTGAGACGGTCGATCGCGGTGCCAGGCACGCCCTCGAAGCCCGCACAGACCACGACGAGCCCAGGCTTGGGAATGGGATATCCACCAGACACCACGTCGAGGAAGCCGTGAAACACGAACTTGCAAGCCCACGGCAGCGTGAGAGCGATCAGCCTCACGACGGGCCAACGCCCATCACCGAGCGACGTATGAGCGCGATCCTCGCGGATATGTGGGAAAACACCGAGAAGCTCGTCAGACAGGAGCTCGATCTGGCGATAGCTCAACTCAACGCGAGGGCCGAAACCCTCAAGACTGACCTATTGACGACGTTGACGGGAATGGCCGTGCTCTACGCCGGTCTGCTGTCGATCGTTGCTGCCTGCGTGTTCCTGCTTTCGCGCGTCGTCGAGCCGTGGCTTGCGGCGTTGATCGTGGGCCTCGCCGTCTCGGCGGTCGGGTACGGCATGCTCCATTGGGGCGGAAAAACGGTCGCGAAGGACGCCAAGACAGAATCCGCCTCGAGCGGCAACCAGATCGCTATGACCGCCACCATGAAGGAGACCAAGAAATGACGATCCCTGAGTCCCAGGACAAGAAGACGCCGAACCAGATCGAGAGCGAGATCGGTCGCACTCGGTCGGCGATCAGCGACGACATTCGGGAGCTTGGAGACAGGCTCAGTCCCGAGCACCTCAAGCAGGACGCCAAAGCGCTCCTGCGCGACGCAAAGGAGGAGGCGACAGACATGCTGCGCACTGCGAAAAACAATGCCATCGAATCCGTGACTGACACCGTGCACGAGATCTCCGATCGCGCACGACGCGCGGGGAGCGCCGCCACCGGTTTCGCCGCGACCCACGCCGTGCCACTGACCCTGATCGGCGTAGGCGCAGGATGGTTGATGCTGTCCTTACGGCGCGATCGCGCGACTGCAGACTCTCCGCACCGCGCGGCGACTGGAGAGGTGCCGCATCGCGCGGCGACTGCAGATCTGCCGCACCGCGCGGTCGAGCTGGGGCATCGTGCCTCGGACGCGATCATGGAGGTCGGTCACGACGCGAGCATCCAGGCCCGTCGCGCAACAGCGGCCGCCTGGGACTTTACGGAAGGCAACCCCCTCGCGGTAGGTGCCCTCGCCATCGCGGCGGGCGTGGGCGTCGGTCTGCTGCTGCCAAACACGTCCGTCGAGAACAGCCTGATGGGGCCATCACGCGACCGCCTGGTCGGTGATGCAAGGCATGCGGCAGAACACATGCGCTACGTGGCCAAGGATGCAGCGTCGGAGCTGAAGGACGCCATCGGCGGCGTCTAGCGACCATCACACTTCGATTGGCATTCAGCTTGCAGCCTTTTCGAGTCTCGCACCTACCAGGGCGATAGCGAATCCATCAAAGGAGCTCAACATGGCGACCAGAGAGAACGAACGACCTGAGGCTGGTCAGAAAGATCAACAACAGCAGGGCGGTCAGAAGCAGCCACAGCAGGGAGGCCAGAAGACTCCGCAACAGGGTGGTCAGCGTAACCCGCAACAGGGGGCGCAACAGGGTGACTCGCGCTCGCAGCCTGGCGCGCAGCAAGGCCAGCAAGGTGCCCGTCAGGGTCAGCAGGGCCAGCAGGGCGCTCGTCAGGGTCAGCAGGGACAGAAGGATATCGATGCAAGCCAGCGCGAACGCGAGAAAGGCCGTCAGCAGGCGGAGGGTGACGTCGAGGAGGAGGACGAATAGTCGGCCGTGTCCCGCGAACCTGCGCGCTCCGATGCTGGACGACTGAGAGGTCGATCCAGCATCGGGCTTTTTCGCTCCCGCGGTGGCTTCAGATCGACCCTTCGTCTGGATGATAGATCTTGCCGATGGGAGGAAACCGACCTGAGTCACGCAGGGGGTACCTGGTCTCGCCCTCGCCCCACTGGGGATCCTCGATGCCTTCGAAGGCCTCGCGTAGACGCTCCCCCCAAGTGCCCCGAATCATGGCGAAGTACGGGTTGCTATTGTCGATACAGACGATGTCATTGCTGGCAAGACTGCCCGCCTTGTACACGGCCAAGTCGATGGGCAGACCGACCGACAGATTGGACTTGAGGGTGGAGTCCATCGATACCAGCGCGCACTTGGCCGCCTGGGCGAGGGGCGTTCGGGGCCTGATCAGGCGCTCGAGCACCGGTTTGCCGTACTTGGATTCCCCGATCTGGAAGTAGCAGGTTTCCGTGGTCGACTCGATGAAGTTGCCCGCGGGGTAGAGCAGGAACAGGCGCATGGGCTCGCCTCGAATCTGACCGCCAAAGATCAGCATCACGTTGAAATCCACGCCCGCCTCTTCCAGAGAGGGACCATCCTGCTCGCGAACACGTCGGATGGCGCTGCCGAGCACGCGCGCCGCATCGAACATGCTCGCGGCATTCCAGATGGTAAATGGCTCCCCATCGCCTGCGATTCGCTCAGTTTGCAGCAGCTCTCGCACTGTCTGGGAGATGGAGAGATTACCTGCCGAGAGCAGGACCATGAAGCGATCTCCGGGCCGCTCGTAAATCATCATTTTCCTGAAGATGCTGATCTGATCGAGACCGGCATTGGTGCGGGAGTCAGACGCAAACACGAGACCCGCGTCCACTTTGATTCCAATGCAGTACGTCATCTCGACTCTCCTTCACCGGCCTAGGCTAGTTCGCGCCGGTGACTATATCCTCTGCTTTCGCGCGTTCTTGGCTCGCGCTGCGCCGATGGCAGTCTCGACGTCCTTTTGCTCCTCGGGAGGAGGTAGCACCGACGGCAGCCCCAGCGCTTGGATCCACAGCTCACGTGCCCATCCCATCGTGTGATAGAGATGGTGATCCTCCTGCTTCTCCACCTGCTTCAGCAGGTCGAGTATGGTCGTTTTCGTCCCGCCTTTGGTGCCGTCCGCAACCGTACGGAGCAGCTCCCAGTTGAGGTGGTCCTTGGTCTCCGCCAAAACCACACATTCCGCTGCG
>CAYNOM010000311.1:0-462 GCA_964398415.1 uncultured Polyangiales bacterium
AAGTATCTTCAAGTGCGCGGAATCGTTGCGGAGGAGAAGGGATTCGAACCCCTGGTAGCTTGCGCCACGCCGGTTTTCAAAACCGGTGCCTTAGACCACTCGGCCACTCCTCCATCGCACACCCAAGTGCACGACTTCGCGCCGATTTAGGGCATCGCGTGCCGAGCGTCAAACGGGCGGTCGTGGGAGCGAGGTGGCGAGGTCGTCGCACAGGCTGCTTGCGACAGTTTCTTCTTCGAGCGCATAGCCTTCGGCGAGCATCGCTTGGGTGAGGTTGGGCTCCCAGCTGGCCTCGACGGCAGGTCCGTCGAGCGGGCGCCCCCACTGTCCGACGTAGTCGGCGACGCCCATGCGCCAAGGCCGTGCGCCGAAGGCCCGCAGCACGAAGTTGGCGATGGCGAGCCCCGGCCAGTCGAAGTCGCCGTGGTAGCGCAGGAGCGCGCCCTGGGCCGCGAGCTGGGT
>CAYNOM010000311.1:472-7454 GCA_964398415.1 uncultured Polyangiales bacterium
ATTCCATCCGTGCACACGAGCGGTGCCGAGCTTTCGCCCAGCCGATCGGCGGCGATCGCGCAGAGATTCGCGTTCTCGCAGACGAAGACCTCGCGGCCCGCGACGAGCCAGCGCGGTGGCGCTCGCACGAGATTGCGCAGCGACAGGTGCAGAGGCAGCCCCGCTTCGCGGGCTCGAGCGACGAGCCCCCCGAGAGGCGTGTCGGTGGCGGCGGGCAGGTTCAGTACCAGCGCCGGCGCGGCCAGCTCATTGACGAGCACGCCGAAACGCGCCCACGTGTCGCGCTCGTTCTCGTCGCCCTCACGAAGGGCCGCGAGGAGCAGCGTGGCCTCGGGGCGGTTGCTGTCGAGGCCGTGGGCGTTGCCCAGGGTCTCCGCCGCGAGCAGGCTGCGCGGGATCCCGTGGGCAGGCAGGCGCGCGAGCACGCGCTCGGTGGCTTCGAGGATGGCCTCGGCCCGCTCCGGGCGACCGCCGCTCAGGCGCTTGACGAGGCCGCGCGCCTGGCCGCGCTCGAGGTGGCCACGCAGCACGGGAGAGGTGGCCGTCGCGAAGGCCGAGCTCCAACCACGCTCGCGCTCGGAGCGCTCCGCGACGAGATCGGGGATCGGACCGTCGAGCCGCTCGAGAGCGTCGCGTAAGCTTTTTGCGAGGTCCGCGCGCGCGAGCGCCTGGTCGAGCTCGGACAGGCTGACCCTGAGCGAGCTTGCCGCTCGCGGGCGCAGAGCGAGCAGCCCTTCGAGGGCGCGGCGCTCGTCGGGCGTGAGGCGCGTAAGGACGAGCTCGTCCGCGTCTCGTCCCAGGGCGAACCGTCGTCGCAGCCGCGTGCGCAGCGCCGCGAGCGATTCGCCGCCGAGCACGCGCGCGAGGCGCTCCGGATCGACGCTAGACGCCATCGCGCACGCCCTCAGTGAAGCGCCGCGTGGGGTCGGTCTCGGCACGCCGCGCGCGGCCATCCCAGGTCCAGCGCGATACGAACGCGGCGTCGATGCCCTCGCGGCGCAGGATGTGACAGATGGACACGCCGGGCAGCGTCGCGTAGCAGCCCCACTCGCGTTCGCTCGTCATCACGAAGTCGAGATCGAACTCGCGGATCAGGGCCATGCAATGGGCGCGCGCCTCGTCGTCGATGCCCGCGAAGGCTTCGTCGAGCAGCACGAGCCTCGGGGCGTGGGGCGAGCCTGCGCTCGCGTAGTGGCTGCTCGCCGCGGCGAACAGCGGCACCGTCAGGCCGAGCGCTCGCTCGCCGCTCGAAGCCGGCCCCGACAGCGGACGAAACGCCCCGTCGTGCCAGCGCTTGACGCGAAAGCGATGCCAAGAGCGGTAGTCGAGCGCGCGCGCGAGGTGGTCGACGAGGGGCCCGCTATCGTCGCGCTTGCGCTCGGCGTTGATCCGCGCCGTGAGAAACTCGCCGACCACGCGTCGATCTTCGCTGGACCAAGCATCCGAGACGCGACGCAAGAGGCGCGTGCGCACGGCAGCGAGCTCGGTCAGCGAGCCGTCCGTAGCCTCCAACAAGGGCTCCCAGTCGAGCCGAAAATAAACGCCGGTGGAGGTGGGACGCCGCTTGAGCTCCTGGTTCATGCGCTCGACCTGGGCCTCCGCATCGCGCACGAGGCGCTGTAGGCCTGCCGCGACCTCCGCCTGCAGGTGGTTCTCGAGCACCTCCCGCTCGCGTGCGCTGAGGATCGTACGACGCTGTTCGATCTCGGCAGAAAGTAAGGTCTCGAGCACGTCGGGGCGCTCGGGCCGGTTTTGGTAAAGGATGTGCACGAGCAGGCCAAAGTCGCTCTGCTCCATCTGTGCTTTCTGTCCCAGGCTCGAGAGCGCCTGACCGAGCGTGGTGTAGTCGCGCGAGACGTCGTTTTGGATGCGCGTCCAGTCGTCGTCTTCGGCAGCCACGTGGTGCAGCCGTTGCTCGATCTGGCGCGCGAGGGTCAGCGCCGGGTCGACGGCCCAGGCGTCTCCCGAGGGCAGCTCGAGCTCGGGGAGGGCGAGCACGAGGAGGCCGGTCGCGGCGAACGCCGAGAGCTGCTGCACGGCGAGCTTGCGCTGTCCCGCGCGCTCGTCGAGCGTGACCTGACCGTCCTTGGCGCGCTGATCCAGGCGCGCCTCCTCTGCGCTGGTGCGGGCGACGAGGACGCGCTCGTGCTCGAGCGCTCGCTCGCTCTCCTCGAGCGCCGTGCGCACGGCGGACACCTTGCGCGTCAGCTCGGCCACGGCAGCCCCGGCTGTCTCGCGTAGCAACCGGTAGCGCGCCTCGACGTCCTCGAGCTCGAGCCCTCGCGCGCTCGCCTCTCTCGTGCACTCGGCTGCATGCTCGTGGGCGCTCCGCTGTCGTTCGATCTGGCGTGTGAGCTCGTCGCGCGCGCGCATGGCGGCCTCGAGGGCCTTGCGCAGCATGCGCACCTCGCTTGCGTAGCGCGACAGCGTGGCTTCGAGCGTCGAGAGCGTGGCGGGCTCGACGGGTAGCTTCAGGTCGTGCGCATCGCGCGTGAGCTCGTCGCGGGCCGCGCGGACGCGTTGTTCGTGCTTCTGCAGCTCGACCTCGACGCTGGCCAGGGCCTCCAGCGCACGCTGCCGCTGCCGCTCGAGCTCGGCGTGGGCCGCGTGGGCGCCGAGCACCGCGTCCTCCTTTGGAGCGCCGAGCAGCTCGCGCTTCAGCGTGTCGCGTCGTGTGACGAGCTCTTCGCCGCGCTGCGCGAGCCCGTGCAGCGCCTCGCTCAGCTCGAGCCGACGCGCCTCGAGCCAGGCGA
Organism: uncultured Polyangiales bacterium; assembly: GCA_964398415.1. GTDB lineage: Bacteria > Myxococcota_A > Polyangia > Polyangiales > DASUME01 > DASUME01. Next base: position 3,226 of record CAYNOM010000311.1, read on the forward strand.
TGCGCCGCTGTCGCTCGGCCTCCCGTGCGGCCTGGCCGACGTAGTGGGGCTCGGCCTTCCGCGATGCGCCGCGCAGGCTCCCGACGCGAAAGCGCCCCGACGGAGACACGAAGGTGTGCGCCTCGGGATCATCGTCTTCGTCCGCGCAGGCGACGCTGGCGAGCAGGGCCTCGATGCGTGTGCCTTCGACGGCGCCATCGCCCGGCGAGAGCCACGCGAGGAGTGAGCTCGGTTGCGCAGGTCCGGGCTCGAGCCAGGTGTCGTGCGTGTCCGGGTGGAGCACGCAACCTTCCTTGGTAACCCAAGCATCGAGCAGCCCGGCCCCCTCGAGCGCCGCCTCGAGGCCCGCGCGTGCGGAGGGCGGGACGTGCTCTCGAAACTCGAGCAGGCGAAAGAAGGGCGCCCCCTCGCGCCCCTCACGCACCCCTGGGTCGCGTGTCGTGGGTGGCTCGGGCACGCGCTGCTTTCCCGCGCGCAGGGCCGTGAGCTCGGCCTCGAGCGCAGCGTCGTCCTGCTCTAGCGCTCGTCGCTCCTGCTGAATCTGGCTCTGCCGCTCGGCGAGCTCTGTCTCACTTACGCGCTGCGCGGCTTCGAGCCGCAGGCGCATGGGCTGTTCGAACCCGATGGACTCGACCCAGGCCTCGAGCTCACTCAGGCCACTCTCGACATCTTCCAGCCGCAACACCGAGAGCCCGCGCGTGTACGCGCGCCAGGCTTCGAGCAGTCCGGCGCAGGCGCGCTCGAGCTCCTTGTGGCTGCGCCGTGCCTCGCGCTCGGCTTCCTCGGTGCGCTCGCGGTAGAGCTGACAGCGGGCTTCGCTCTTCTGACGCGCGCGCTCCTCCTCGTCGAGCGCCAGAAGGCGCCTGCGCACCTGGGCGATCTGTGCGCGCCTGCGCTGCTCCAGGGCGAGGAGCTCCCGCTCGAGAGACACGATCGCGCTCGGCTCGCTCGGGGGCAGCGCGTCGGCGGCGTCGGCATGGGCCTTGTCGATGCCCGCCTCCAGGGCTGCCTGACGGCTTCGGGCGTCGCTCTCCGTGACACCCCGTTCGAGCTCCTCGAGCTGCTCCGTACGCCGTGCGTGCTCGGCCTGCTCCTGGGCGAGGCGCTCGGCGGCTTCCCTCTCCCTTCTGCTCGCCTTGTCGCGCTCGCGCGTCGCGGCTTGCACGGCAGCCTCGAGATCCCTCAGCCTGTGCGCGTCGCTCATCGTGGGGTCTCGCAGCAGCTCATCGAGCGTGGCGCGCTCGGCCCGCGACGTCGCGCCGAGCTCGGCCACGCGCCCCTCGTGCAGCCGCCGAGACTCCGTCGCGCGGGCCAGCTCGGCCCGCGCTTCGTTGACGATCTGGCTCTGCTTGTCGACTTCCGTCTGCGCCTTGCGCAGCGCGCGAGCCCTGCGTCGTGACTGGACCTGGGCGTAGGCGCGATAGCGCCGTCCAAACTGGGCGACCGCGCCCCGCACGCGATCGAGGTGCTCGAGCTCCTCGCGGTACGTCTCGAGCTGGTTCATAGCTTCCGCCACGTCTTCGAGGACGCCTCGGGGCAGCTCGGGCATCGCGTTGGAGAGCGCATCCGACAGGCTCGCCTCGTCTGGCTTTTTCGAGAGCTGCGGCTGCCTCAGCTGGATCAGCGTGTCGATCAGGGCATCGTAGCGATCACCCAGCCGAAACAGGCGTGCGTCGACCGCGCGCCGGTACTCGCGTGCCGTGTCGTAGAGCTGGCCGTGGCCAGAGAGCGCCTCGCCGAGCCGCTCCTTGGAGAGGGCCGTGCGCTCGGGCGTCACGAGCGCGAGGCCCTCACCCACGCGCAGCTCGGTGATGAAGTGCCACGACTCGACGCGCGGCCGGCCATGGACGGCGCGCATGCCGCAGCCGAGCGTGACGTACTGGGGGACCCCAGCGTCGTCGAGCCGCCCCAGCTCGAGCCAGCTGTAGCCCACGCGGCGCTCGTGACGCCCCATCAAGAGGTTCCATTCCATGCGCTTCGTGCGATCGCCGTCGGGTTCGACCCGGGTGGGGCTGAGCGAGGCGTCGAGCAAGAAGGGTAGGGTCAGAGACAGAACCTTACTCTTGCCCGTGCCGTTGTTGCCGCGCAGGAGCAGGTGCCCATCGCGAAACCAAAACTCCTCCACATCGTAGTGAAAGAGCTCGACGAGGCCGAGGCGCAGCGGCTGAAAGCGCGCGCGGGTCGGCACAGGGAGTGGCGAGAGCTCGGGACGCGCATCGAACAGTGAAGGCGAGCTGGGATGGGCTGACACGAGGGCCTCAGAGGAGCGAGATCTGCCCCTGCTTCTTGAGCAGCGGAGAGGCTACGGCATAGCGCAGAAGCGCGGGTCGGGCGCGTACGGCGCCGTCTCGCACCGTCACGAGGGCGAGGCGTACGAGCTGTGCGAGGGCCTCGCGTGAAAGCGAGACCTCGGCGCCGGGCTCACGCTCGGCTTTGCGCCAATAGCGGCCATAGGTGTCGGCGGCGCTGCGCACGAAGAGCGCGACCTCGCTCTCGGGCACGAAGCGCCGTGGGTCGTCGCGCAGCGCGCCCGCAAGGTGCTCGGCGACCAACAAGGTCGCGTGGGCTACCGTACCCTCGGCGGGCAGTCGCGCATCGCTCAGCTCGCCCTCGGGGTCGACCAGCGCCGAGCCCTCGGCGCGCTGCTCGGGGACGAGCTGGGTCGCCTCGGCGAGGCGGGCACACAAGGGGCCGCGCTGATGGGTGAAGTAGTCACGCTCTTCGTCGCCGAGCTGATCGAAGTAGACGACGGGATCGTCGAGCAGTCGACGCGAAAGGGCATGGCGCAGCTCTGTGCGACGCGCTTCGGTCGTGTCGACCACGGCGCCCTCGTCGAGGAGGGCGGAGAGCCGCGCCTCCAACGACTTCGGCGCTTGCTCTTTCGGGAAGGTCGAGGGCCCCCGCGCGCAGGTCAGGAGGTGGGCGAGCACGCGCCGGCGCACGTCGTAGAGTGCGTCGCTCGCGCGTGGATCGGCCTGGTTCACGAAGGCCTCCTCGTCGCCCGCCACACGCACGAGCACGCCGCAGCCGATCAGAAAGCGGCATACGTTGACGAGGTCGCGTCGCTCGTGGGCCTGATCGAGGCCGAAGCGAAAACCGCTCTGCTCGAGCTCGGGCTCGGTCGCGAGGCGCATCAGCTCGTCGCCGAGGGCCCGGAGCGTGATCTGCCCCTCGGCACGCTCGAGCACCGCACCGGCCAGGCACAGGAGCACATAGCGCTTGCGGTCGAAGCCGGGCGCACCGCGGGTGGCATCGTGCGCATCGGCCGGGCGTTTGACGAGGCGAGCACAGTCGCGTTCGATCAGGAGCTGCCAGCCCGTCTCGCGTAGCAGAAACGTGCGCAGCTCCTCCAGGTGACGTTTCACGAGGACGAAGTGCTCGTCGTCTGCCGTCAGCAAGGGGCGCATCAACAGGGCGCGCAAGGCCCGCGCGCACTCGTCTGCGCGCTGACGTTGAACCACGTCGCTCACGGGTTCCCCACGTAGGATACGGTGAGTCGGTGATCGCGTCCCGAAAGCACCCCTAGCTCCGTGTGGATGCGGGCGCGTGTGGAGGCATCGAGGGGCTCGAGCCGCACGTGCAGGAGGCCGTCGCCGCTCGTGCGCTCCACGGTCGCGTCGGGGTGCGCCTGGGCCGAAAGGGCCTCGCCGACCAAAGACAACAGCAGGCGCAGCTCGTGCGCGTCGAGTGTGCCGAGCTCTGAGAGCAGGATGGGCTCAGCACGTGCGAGGCGTTTGCGCGCACGCTCGAGGTGCTCTTCGTCTTCGAGCATGCGCTGCCGAAGCAGGGCGCGCTCGCGGCTACGGTCTCTCACGGGGGGCGGCGCGCCGCGCGGGGAGAGTGTGCCGCGCTCGCGCAGCTTGGGATGGATCAACAGGGGCTTGGCCTCGGCCCAGGGCGTGCTCGCCGACACCCCCTCGCCCTCCGTGACCAGCGAGAGGTGGCGGGCCGGACTCAGCGCGAAGGCTGCGCGGTACATGCGATGGGCGTCGTCGTCGCCGTCGCACTCGGCAAACCAGCGTGCGAGCGTGCGGAAGTCGGCGGAGCGGTCGCTCTTTCCGCTCCTTCGCTCGTTGAGCAAGGTGAGCGCGGAGAGGAGCTGTGGAATGGCGCTGCGCGCGCGGTTTCGTAGCGACTCGGCTTGGGACAAGCCTGGACCCTCGCTCACGAACCAGCGCGAGAGACCTCCCCAGCGCTCGCGCCACAGGGTGAGCTTCTGCTCCAGCGCC
>CAYNOM010000312.1:0-7451 GCA_964398415.1 uncultured Polyangiales bacterium
GTTGGATGGCAGAGGGATGCGGTCTGCACAGACGACCATCGCGCTCGCGCGGGCGGGTACCACTCACCCCATTTGTCCATGCACAAACGCTCAGCGTCCGCGAATCCCGACAGGCTCACGGAGTCCGCGTGCACTGCTCAGTGGGACTCGGTGTCGAGCACGCGCACGCCTCGACGATGCTTCTCGACTTCGGTGGCCTTGCGCAGCTGCTCGTACAGGGCGATCACGTCGGTCCTGAGACCATCGATGCGCAGCGCTGGGGTCGAGCGATCCTGCGTCATGAGCAGAATGTTGCCCGTGCCGAGCAAGCGCTGCCCTAGGGGGCGCTCGACGACGTAGTCCTGGATGCGATAGGTGTCGATCTGGTCGAGGCGCTTACTGAGCAGGCCCGTCTCGACCACGACTCGCTGTGTGGTGATGCGGTAGCGCTGGGAGCGCGCGTGCACCCAAAAATACAGGGCGGCGATCCCCAAGGTGAGGACGCTGAGCAAGAGCGGTCCCACGCTTCGAATCATGGCGGGATGCCCCTCGAACAGCAGGTCCTCGTTGTCCGGTAGGTGATGGCCCCGGTCGGCCGAACGCGTTGTGTCCACGGGCCAAGCTTGGCACAAGGCGCGCGAGGGCGTCACGTGCGCATGCTAAGTGTGGCTGCTCGCAACACCAGCGGCGCGAAGGAACTGTGTGATGCTCATCTCGAAAGGACCCCGGGCCCCGTCGGAAGATCTCGTCTCCCTGTTGCTCGAGTGTCACGAGCGCATCCGCCGTTTCGTGAGGCTAGCCGTGGAGGCCGGCTCGCGTGTGGACGCACCTGCCCGCGAGATCGTAGAAGCCTGTCAGAGCACTGCGCGCTACTTCGAGCAGGCGCTTCCCCTGCACGTGAGAGACGAGGAGGAGAGTGTATTGCCGCGTCTCCGAGGCCACAGCCGCGAGGTCGATGCCGCCCTCGACACGATGCACGCCCAGCACGTGAGCCACAGGCCGGATCTGGAGGCGCTGCTCTCCGCCCTGCGCGCCGTTGAGCGCGCGCCGGACGACATGACGTTGCGCGCACCTCTCGTCACCATTGCCAAGCAGCTGACTGTGGACTTTGAGGAGCACCTGACGCTCGAGGAGCAGGTACTGTTTGCGGCACTGCCCCAAGCATTGTCGATCGAAGAACAGCGCGAAGTGATCGCCGAGCTACGCGCGCGACGCACCGTGCCGAGCCCCTGAAAGACTACTGCGATAGGCTCTGCCCGCCGTCGACCACGAGCGTCTGACCCGTGATCCAGCCCGCGGCATCGGAGGCGAGAAACAGCACGGCGCTCGCGACCTCTTCAGGGCGCCCCATGCGCTTGAAGGGCACGAGCTCACGGATGCGCTCGTAGAGCGCGGGATCGGCCTCGTGCACGCGATCCCAGCTCCCACCGGGAAAGTCGATCGACCCGGGGGCGACGACGTTGACGCGGATGTTCTTCGGCGCAAGCGCTACAGCTTGGCTCTTGCCGAGGCTCATCAGCGCCGCCTTTACCGCACCGTAGGCCGGGGCCATCACACTCGCACCGAGGCCACTGATCGACGCGATGTGCACGATGTTGCCGCCTCCTTGGGCCTCCATCCAAGGAATCACCTTCCACGAGGCTCGCGCGGAGGCCATCAGATCCACGTCGATGCCGCGACGAAAGGCCTTCTCCCCATCGCCGAAGCCAAAGCCGCTGGCGTTGTTGATCAGCACGTCGACGCCGCCGAGGGCCCCGTGGGCGGCCTCGAGAAAGCCCTCGAGCTGCCCCGCATCGGCCACATCGGCACGGAGGGCGCAGACCTTCACGTCATGCGCCTCGACTGCGGCGCGGGTTTCGGCCAGCGCTTCTGTGTGACGCGCGCAGAAGGCAACGTGGGCCCCCTGCTCGGCAAAGGCCAACACGATGGCGCGTCCGATGCCACGGCTGCCCCCCGTGACGACGACGCGCCTACCCCGCACGGGAACCTGCATGCTCGTTTCCATGCTGCGTGAGATAGCATGCGTGGCTCGCCCGACGAAGGCGCGGTAGGCGGGGCGCGACGACGCGCAGGGTGAACAAGTGCAGCACCAGCATGCCGAGAGTGAGATCGGCGAAGTCGACACACAGTAAGAGGCCGAGGTGCATCGCCAGCATGGCTGCCCAAAGCAGCGGACGCATGCGCGCAAACCACGACAGGGGCACGAACAGGACTTCGAGCGCGAGCGCGCCCCAGGTCAGCCATGCGGTAAGCGTAGGTGAGGCAACGAGCCACGTGACCCACGGCGCATCGCGCGCGAGCGGCGAGGCGAGCACGTAACCGAGGGCAGAGCCATCGAGCCACGAAGGCGAGGCGAGCTTCGTGAGACCACTGTACGTGTATCCGGCGGCCATGGCCCAGAACAGCGCCCGCTCGAGGCTCCTCGCGAGCCGTGGATCGTCACGCGGCGTGAGTGCGACGGCAAAGAGCATCAGGCCGACATAGGGCAGGCTTGGATTGGCGATCAAGGGATTGCGCGCAAACACACTCGACCACACGACGAGCGCCGCGGCCGAGGCGATTCGTGGCGCAAGGCCGAGCATCAGCGCCACACCAGAAGCCGCGCCGAGCAGCACGATTCCTGTCGCCCACGCGGGAGCATCAGACACGTGCATGAGGCCAGGCCAGAAGCGATGCAGGGGACTGAGCGACGCGGCGGGAAGCACGCCTCGCGAAGAGAACAACTCGGCCGCAAACGGCAGCAGCATCGCGAAGTGCACGGCGACGTAGAGACCGAGCACCGAACGCCGAACATGATCGAAGCGCAAGTCAATCACAGCTCACCTCCACGCGCAGTGGCAGTGACGTGCGCGTGCCTGGTCGCGGCACGTGCTCGATGGCCACCGCGATGAGCGGATCTGCCGAACGCGGGTGCACGAGCTCGCGCAACAGAGGCTCAGGTCCGCACAAAGCGCGCTTGAGCGCAGCCTCGAACATGGGGCGCGTCTTTTCGTTGTGATGGAGCAGCGGCGCGTAGGCCACGAGCGCGCCGTACACGTTGCGTCGGTTGTAGGGTCCCGACAGGGTCATGCCATGCTCGCTCGTCAGGTCTGTCGTCTCGCTCCCTGATGGGCGACGCAGCTCGAGCCACACCCGACTCGAAAAAGTCTCGAGGCCTTCATGTGCGGTGAACACCTTGGGCGCGGGTGAGGCCGCCGACGCGGCTGCGAGCCCTGTGAGTGCCTCCCAGTCGAAGATGCGGCCGAACATCTGCGCGGAGGCCAAGACCACGAAGGTCGTGAGCACGATCGTCCGTCGACGTCGCACCCAGCCCCTGCCCGTGCGTTCGCGTCGCATCGCCGCGACATGGCTCACGGCGCCCACCCTGCGTCCGAGAAGCAGACCGACGAAGTCGTGCTCGGCATCCCCGAAGCCGCAGCGTCCCTCGAAGGTCCGTGGATTGAGCAGCGTACCGAACAGGAAGTCCCAGAGCGGCAGGTCGGAGAAGTTGTGGGTGTGAACGCCCTCACGATGGTGCTCGCGGTGCATCTCGGGCCGCTGAAACACGAAGCCCATCCCGTAGGGCGTGCGCACGTTCCAGTGATAGATCAGCTCGCCCACACCGCTGAGCGCGACGGCCCAGCTCGCCTCCTCGATCGAAAGGCCCAAGAGCACGAACAGCACCACACCGGAGATCAGCGTGTTGCAGAGGATCTCGAGGGGATGCTTGTAGAAAGCCTGCAGCACGTCGATGCGTGCGGGGCTGTGGTGAAGCTGGTGCACGTAGCGAAACAGCCACGGCACCTCATGCCGTGCGCGGTGCCAGAAGTAGAACACGAAGGTCAGCACGAAGTAGCCGACGAGCGCCGCCCACGCGCCTGACAGCGGCAGGCGAAATAGGCTCCGTTCGGCGAGGAAGGGGTCGACGCTCAGCGCAAAGACGCGCACGAGGCCGAGCTGGATGAGATTCAAGAGCAACGCGCGCAGCAGGTAGGAGCGCGTGAGCGGCACCTGAAAACCAGGGCGAACGCGCTCGATCACGAGCATCACGAGCCCGAGCAGGGCCACGAACAGGATGGGCATGCCGCTGGCGTTTGCAGGTCCCGTGCCTGCGCGAAAACGTCACCATTTCGAAGATTTGAGCGAGCCAGCGGCGCGCCTCTTGTACATCCCACGCACACAGCTGTACAGCCGGTGCTCGCGGGCGGGCCCGTTCAGGATGCCGGATGCTCGGCAGAGCTCGCACGCGTGGTAGACTTTCCTCCGATGTGGCTCGGGTTTTCCCTACCTCTGTTCATCGCGGCGCTCACGCTGCGTCCCTACGTCCCCCCGGAGCTCGGCCCCGAGCCGGCCTTCGTGCCCTCCCAGGTGATGCGCATCCAGGTCGTACCCCAAGAAGATGCTTGGGACGCCAATGTTTTTGCGCGACCCCACTACACCTCACCACTCGTGGGCAATGTGGCGCGCGACGCGCGACTCGTCGTGCGAGGCGAGCTCGCCACGGCGGATCGGAGCTACTGCGGGAGCGGCCTCTATTACGCCATCGAGCCCTTCGGTTGGATTTGCTCGTCGGACACCAGGCCCACCACGCTGCCGGTCACCACCTCGTCGGTGCTCGAGTTGGTCGATGACACCAGCCTGCCCTATCGCTATCGCATGGTCGTGGTGAAGCAAGGGGCCAGCGTGCCCATGTGGGACGCGATCGAAGACCTCGAGACCTACAGCTCTCCCTCGCGGGAGCTCGGGCGAGGCGACACCGTGGCCGTGGCCTCGGTGCACGAATTCGCAGGCAAGAGCTACTACATCACCGTCGATGGCAAGGTGGCGGCCGTCTCAGGCACCGCGCCGCTCTCGAGAGTATCCGAGTTCCAAGGAGTGGTGCTCTCGGGCGACGTGAAGGTGCCCTTCGGCTGGGTCACGCCGACCCAAGCCCCCGTCTACGAGACGCCAGGCGGCAAAAAGCTCGAGGAGCTCGAGCGACGCACACGCGTCGAGATCCTCGGCGAAACCCTGCTCGGAAAGGTGCGCTGGCTCCAGATCGGCGAAGGGCGCTATCTGAAGGCAGACCAGGTCAACGAGGTGCGTCCCCTTGCGCGCCCGGAGGGCACCGGCACCCATCGCCAATGGATCGACGTCGATCTGGGCGAGCAGGTCGTGGTGGCCTACGAGGGCGAGACGCCCGTCTATGCGACGCTCACGTCGTCGGGCCGCCCGCCCAACCGAACGCCGCGCGGCAACTACCCGGTGTGGAGCAAGTCGAGCGCGATCACGATGAAGAGCCAGGACTACGACAACTCGCCCTATTACGTGAATCGCGTGCCGTGGGTAATGTTCTTCCAAGCGCACAACGCGCTGCACGGCGCCTACTGGCACGATCGCTTCGGCAACGTGAAGTCCCATGGCTGCGCAAACCTCGCACCGCGCGATGCGCGCTACTTGTTCGACTGGCTCGAGCCCGAGCTGCCCCCCGGCTGGACGGCGGTACGCTACTGGAACCTAGCCGAAGCACCCGTGGTGCACGTGCGCGACTCGAAGCGTCCCGAACCCTTCAAGCAAGAGCGCAACATCGGTCCGCCGAACAGCGACGAGGAAACCGCCCGCACCGAGGCGGCGCTCAGACGCCGCGAGCGAGAGGAGCGCGCGGCGAAGGCAGCCTGGCCTGCCCCCGAGATTCAGGGCCCGCTGCTGAAAGAAGCCCCCGCGCCGCTCTTGCCAGAAGGCCCCTGGCGCTGAAGCTCCCACGAAACTCACAGACCGTCGTCGGGGCGGCGCGGGTCGATGGCCAGGGGGTCGCCCAGAATGCCGTGCTCCACGTAGTTTGACGTGAAGCGCTGCATGCGGCGTGCGAGCTCGTCGAGCTGCGCGTCGCTGAGACCGCGCGTCTCGATCTGCGGCCCCACATAGGCCTTCACGTCGCCTGGGCGAAGCACCCACTCGTTGCGGCGCAGCGTGCCCCACAGACCGCGCACGGCGAGCACGCACACCGGCAACTCCGCGTCGCGCGCCATCCAGAACACGCCACGCTTGAAGGGCAAGATGCGGCCGTTTTGCGTGCGCCGGCCCTCCGGAAACACCAACACAGACACGCCGCGGGCCGCACGGTCGAGCATCTGCTCTCGCACGCCCTCGAACTGACCGCCCTCGCCCTTCTTCACGCCGATGCCGTTGGCGATCTTCATCAGCCAGCCGTAGACGGGAATGCTGAAGTGATGCGCGTGCTGCATCCCGCAAAACGCCTGCGGAATCGAGGCACAGGCCACGTGCGCGTCGAGCATGCTCGTGTGGTTCATGCAGAACATGGCCGCACGGGCCGGGTCGAGGCTCGGATGGCGCTCGATCTCGAGCTTGCCGTAGCTCGCGATGCGACCGGCCAGCCCCATCAGCGGCTGGGGCCACAGGTGCTGCATGCGCTCGAAGGGAATGACCGGCAGCAAGGCCGCCGAGCCACTCACCGCGGCCGCCATCAAGCCGAAGCCCACGGGCCAGCCCACCGTCAGCGAGTAGAGCTTGAACAGGGGGTCGAGAGGGCCATCGAGCACGGGAAGGGGATCATGTCCCGCCTCCTCGTGGACCTCGGAAGCGTGGGATTCGTCCTTCATCCCTATCATTGCAAGCTTCATGCGCGTACCTCCGTCGCGGCAAGTCAGGGGGCCCGACTGGATCCGGCGACAGCGTAGTCAAGGCGCGCCCGGACGCCACACCCTTCACCCACCTGAGGGTACGTGCGTGAGCCGAGCGGACCCACCCCTACAGCGCCCCCTCGTTCCACGCTGCGTACGTCCGGCAGCAGACCAAAGCCGAAGCCGTGCTGCTACTCTTGCGAGGATGGATGTCGTCGATCCCTCCAAGGACAATCCTGAGTTCATCACGGGGGCCTTTCCCCTGGTGCATGTGCGCGCGCATGGTCGAGACGACGATCAGAGCGTGCGCCGTCTGCTCGATGGCTTCACTGTCCAGATCCGCCGAGGCCCGTGCGCCATCGTCCTCGACACGCGCGAAGTGCTCTACCCTGCGCTCCAGGACGCCCAGCGCTTCATGCGCATGGAAGGCGAGTGGGTGCGCGACCATCGGGCGCTGATCGAGCGCAACGTGCGCGGCGCCGCCTTCGTGATCACGAATCCCGCCATCCGCTTTCTGTTCAGTGGCGTCTTGCTGATCGCGTCGCTGCCCTGCCCGCACACGGTCACGGCCTCTTTGGACGACGCCAAGGCGTTCTGCCACGAGCAGCTGCGACAGGGGTCTGTGGGCCAAAGTCCGCGTCGCGTGGCCTCGAAGTAACGCGCTTCTGAGCCGCGGACGTCGGGCGCTCCAGGAGAGCGCAGCTGCACCAGAGCGGTGCATCACGGCGGAGCACACGCGACGGATCTAGCGCACGCTGCGCGCGAATTTCCGCGCGTTCCGCTGCGCCCTCTGACTGGCACGTTCCTGGCTAGGCCCGCGTCCAGGAGGTCACGATCATGGAAGTGCGTTTTCTAGGCGTTCGCGGCAGCGTA
>CAYNOM010000313.1:0-2378 GCA_964398415.1 uncultured Polyangiales bacterium
AGTACATGGCACCGGAACAGGCAGGCTACTCTGGCCACGATGTCGACACCCGTGTCGAGCATGTCGTCCGGGTTCGTGAGCTTGAGCTCGGCCTGGCCACCCCCGAATAGCTTGGGGAAGATCTGCTGGAAGCGCGCAGCGACCGAATCGAAGGTCTCGCGGAACAGCTTCTTGCTCTCGCGATTCATCTGCTTGATCGCAGCTTCGAGCTGCGCCAGCGCGGTCTCGAGGTCGTTCTTCTGCGCCGAGAGGTACTCGTAGCGCGTCGACTGCTCCTCGTACTCCTCGATCGCCGTGAGGTTGATGGGCCCCATGCGCTCGAGCAGACGATCGAGCTCACGCACTCGCTCGCTCACGGCCTCGTCGGGCAGCTCGCGCGCGTGGTAGTCGGTGAGCACGTGGCGCACGTCCATGCGGTGCCGCTCCTGGATCTGCTCGACCAGGCGCTCGATGGACATGGCGAGCTCGCGCTCCTTGATCGTGAGCTTGTTGGCCGTGCCGGAGGCCGCGTCGATGCGCGCGCGAAGCTCTTTGATGTCGGCCTCACGCGTACTCAGCTCGAGCTTCTTCTCATCGTAGGCCGCGCGCGTGTATGCGAGATGAGTCTCGGCCTCCTTGGCCAAGCCCACCTTCTCGCCGAGCTCCTCGCGGTCGAGCAACACCTGCGCGGCCGTTCGGCCCTGCTTTTCGACGTTGTCGACGAGCTCCTCCTGCACGCGCAGAAAGCGCATCTGCAGGTCGGCGAGGCCTCGCTGCACGCGGTCGAGGGCCATGCGGTCGCTCTGCACGCGCTGCCGCGCCTCGGCCGCACGCACGCGCACCTCGGTCACGATGGCGGTCTGGTGCTCGACGGCCGCACGCCGCTCGGCGCTCACCTGGGCAAAGCCCTCGAGATCGGCTTCCGCCTCGCCCTTGGCCGAACGCGCAGACTCGATCTCATCGCGGGCCGCCGTCTCCTCGTGGCTCGCTTCGGCCAAGCTGGAGGAGAGGTCGTCAGTCTCGAAGGCGAGCTGTTCCACGCGATCGCGCGCGCGCATGAGCTCGTCCTCGGCGCGCTTGAGGTCCTTCTCCGCGCGCACGATCGACAGCTCGGCATCGTGACCCTCGCTGCGTGCCGCGTCGAGCTCTGCCTGATTGCGCGCGATGGCTGAGCGCAGCTCGGTGGTGCGCGTCTGGCACTCGGCCATCTGTTGCTCGAGACGCGCGACGACGGGCACGAGCTCGCGGATCTCACGCTTGACCTCGAGCATGTGCGCGCCGGCGTCCTCGCCGCTGCCGCCGGTGATGCGGCCGTCTGCGCCGACGAGCTCGCCCTGACGGGTGACGAGGGTGCAGTCGAAGCCGCCTTCGTGATAGAGGCGCTGCGCACACTCCATGTCGGCGACGACCACGACGTCGGCGAGCAGGTTGCGCACCAGCGTCTCGTCTTCGGGCGCGTAGCGGACGAGGTCGACGAGGCAGCCGACGACCCCTTCGCGACCCAGGAGGCTCGACGGCGCCACGCTGCGCGCGCGCGGCGTGCGCGGCACCACGGTGGCGCGACCCTTCTTGTTCTCGCGCAGGCTCGACACCGCGCGGGCACCCCGCTCGAAGTCTTCGACGACGACGTACTGCAGCCGCTCACCCAGCGCGCCGGCGAGGGCTTGGGTGTGCTCGGACGGGCAGTCGAGGCGATCGGCGAGCAGGCCCAAGATGCCGAGGGACTGGTCGTTCTGCGCGCGCTGCATCAGAGCGCGAACGCCAGCGCCGACGCCCTCGAAGCGCTGCTGGATTTGCTCGAGGGAGCGCAAGCGCGAGCGCTTGTCGGCCAGCTCGGTGCGCGCCTCGTCCGTGCGCTGCTCACTCTCGCGCACGTCTTTGCGCATCTGCTCGAGGCTCTGCTCTAGCTCGACTTTGCGTTCGACCGTCGACTGCTTGTCGGACCTGAGCCCCTCGAGCCGCGCGGACAGCTCGCGGGTCTGCTCGTGCAGCTCGACCGCGCGCATCTCGAGCGTCTCGCGCTCGCTGCGCAGCCGGTCTAGGCGCTGATAGGCCTCGTTGCGTCGGCGCTCGAAGCCGCCCAGCACGGCCTCGGCGCGGGCGATGCGTGTCGTGGCCTCGGATACGCGCGAGCGCGCCACGTTGACGGCCTGGTCGGCGTCCTGGGCGGCGCGCTTCTTCTGGTCGAGCACCTCGCTCTCGCGTTCGAGCACCTCGCCCTCGGCCGACGCGACCTCCTCGAGCTCGGACAGCGTCTCCTCGAGGTGCGCGCGCTCGCTCGTGAAGCGCTCGCGCTGGTTGCCGATCTCAGACAGCTCGCGCTCGGCCGCCGACTCGGCATGACGCAGCTGCGAGAGACGATCGAGCGCGTGCTTCACCTGAGTCTCGAGCATGCGCAC
>CAYNOM010000313.1:2478-7447 GCA_964398415.1 uncultured Polyangiales bacterium
TCGCGATAGGCCTTGTAGCGCTCGGCCTTTTGCGCCTGACGCTTGAGCGAGGAGAGCGTCTTTTCGAGCTCGCCGAGGATGTCGCTGACGCGCACCAGATTCTGGCGCGTCTGGTCCATCTTGCGCTCGGCCTTCTGCTTGTGGGCCTTGAACTTGGTGATGCCCGCGGCCTCCTCGATCAGGTGGCGACGCTCTTCGGGCTTGGCCGTGACGATCAACCCGATGCGGCCCTGCTCGATGATGGAGTAGGCCTTCGTGCCGGCGCCGGTACCGAGAAACAGCGCGGTCACGTCCATCAGACGCACAGGCGTCCTGTTGATCATGTAGCCGCTCTCGCCGTCGCGCGTCAGACGGCGCGTCACCGCGATCTCCGCGTACTCTTTGTACTCGATGGGGCAGTTGCCCTCGGCGTTGTCGAAGGTCAGCGTCACCTCGGCGAAGCTGTGGGGACCACGCGCTTCTGAGCCGTTGAAGATGACGTCGTCCATGTGCTTGCCGCGCAAGTGCTTGGCCGATTGCTCGCCCATGGCCCAGCGGATGGCGTCGACGATGTTGGACTTGCCGCAGCCATTGGGCCCGACGATGCCCGTGACATCATGGTCGAAGCGCACGACGGTCTTGTCGACGAACGACTTGAAGCCGCATATCTCGAGGCTCTTGAGCTTCATGGGAGCCGGGGTACCACCCTGACTTCGCGAAAGCAATGGCTTACGCGAGGAGGGGTGGGGGTCACTCTGTGACCACCACAATATGTAGTGGCTACCGGATCCCCCGCTCCACATCACACGGGGCCAGGTCGAGATCGGCGTGACCGGCTCGCGGACCCTCCAGGCGGCTGAACCAAAGCACCTGAAACCCGCGCTCGGTGAACACGAATGCCCCCTCCACCCACGCCGCCGTGCGCGTGCTGCCCGCCTCGCCCACGAGCAGCACGCGCGAGACGACCCACGCCTCCTCACGCAGCCCGAGGCCGTTCAGGGCCGGCTCGTCGCCCCCGCCCTGGGCGCAGAAGCCCGCGTAGCGCGCCGAGGCCCAGGCGCTCGGCCAGCTCGACGTCTCACCGAGCCGCTCGGTCTCTGAGCGCGCTCGCTCCCCGCGCAGGCGCGCCGAAGGCACGAGCAGATCGTCGAGCACCACGGCGGGAGCGAGGGCCGTGCGCGGGCGCCCAGAGCGCAGCGCCATGAACAGGGTCTCGCCGAGTTGGTCGACGCTGCGGGTACGCTCGGTCGCGTCGCTCGGCAGGCGCTCGGCGCGCAGAGGGATGCTCGACGCACAGGCCGCGCATCCGAGAGCCGCCGCGAGCAGCGCTGACATGCGGCGGGCGGCAGTGCGCATGACCCTACTTTGAACGGGATTCGAGCTTCGGCCAATGTTTGAGGCCGGCATTCGCGGTGCGCGCCACGCGACGCGCAAACTCGTCGATGTGCTCGTCGCGCACTCCTGCGCGCTCCATCTGGCCGTCGACGACGAGCGCGGCCACGCCATGCAACATCGACCAGGCAATCATGCCCATGCGCGCCGGATCGCCCGGCCCCATGTCGCCCGACTCCTGGGCCGAGCGAATCGCGCTGCACAGAAGGTCGAACACGGCCTGGTCGGCCTGCAAGAGCGACGGGTAGGAGCGCTTGTCGCCCACCTGGGATCCGAACATCACGCGAAACTGGGATGGGTTCTTGCGCGCGAAGCGCACATAGGAAACGCCGACGGTCTCCACGCGCTCGCGTGGGTGGACCGCCTCGAGCGTCGTCTCGATCTCGGAGCGCAGGCGCAGAAAGCCCTCTTCAGCCACCGCCGCGAGCAGCGCTTCTTTGTCGGCGAAGTGGCGATAGGGCGCAGCATGGGTCACGCCCGCACGCCGCGCAGCCTCGCGCAGCGTGATGCCCGAGGGCCCCTGCTCTTTCACGAGCTCAAGCGCAGCCTCGACCAGGGCGCGGCGCAGATCCCCATGGTGATACCGGCCGCCCTTGTCGGTCACCTTGGAGGCGGGCTGCTCGGCCGCTGCGTCTTTGTTTCGCGCCACGAACCCAACGTTTACGTTGTTAACATCGGCCTGGCAAGGTTAGCCCGTGGGCCCCGTGAGCTGGCAGCCCAGGCGCTCGCTCGACGTAAGCCAATGGCAATGCGGCGAACGGAATCAGTGCGCCCAGGCCACCATCTTGGCCACCCTCTTGGTGAGGCCTGAGGCAATGCTGCCGAATACGTGCTCAGGAAAGCCTGCTGGCAGCACCGCGCCAACGTCGTCGATCACCTTGGGCGTGCGATCGGCGATCTCGTCGAGGATGTTCGCCATGTCATCGAGCCCGCACGTGGCGGCCATCTCGATGAAGTGCCGGCGTTCGATGCCGAGGACGTTGTAGTGTTTGCTCTTGCCGCGAAGCGACATGGCCAGCTTGAGCTTGCGCTCGTGAATCTGGTCGTTGCGAGGCCCAGTGACCGGCCAGGCCGACAAGACGTCGTAGAGCGGCGTCAGCTTGTACCGTCCGCCGGGGAGCAAATGGATGCTGAAATTCTTCGCGTGACCATCGGTGGCAGCCAGCAACCAAAAGATCGCCTGCGCTCGAAAGAGAGTGGCGACGTCCGAGGGCTCTTCCGATCCGCGCAGGATGCGAGCTACCTCGAACAGCCCTGGGCCGCCATCGGACTCGTACTTCAGCGCGCTCGAAACACCGGTCGCTTGGCAGAAGTCCTCCTGCGGTAACCGCAGCCAGTAGCGGCCGGAGGGCTCGAGGAGCCGGTCGAAACGCTCGACGACCAAGGCTTTCGTCGCACCGAACATGGCCAGCTCTGCACGTGCAATGGGGAGACCGTAACGGGAGAGGAGCTGCGCGCACAGCCACTCGTTCTCGATGGAGGTGGTCAAGTCCATTTGCCCTCCTCCCACCAGGCCGAGGGGCAACTTGAAGATGTGCGTCGTCGGTGTGGTGCCGTGAGGCTTGCACCAGCGCTGGCCATGGCGGGTCAGGGCCGTCTTCTCCTGTGCGCCAGCGATCGAGATGCGGAAGTCCTCCGCGTCGGCGATGCCGAGCGCGGGTGGCGACACGGCCCCACGCAGGATCCTTTCGACGCCAGTCGAGTCGAGGGGCGTGACCTCGATGGCGGTGGGCTTCGGGGGCGACTGGTCGAGCGGCAATAGTTGAACCGCGCCTACGCAGTCACGTCCGATGGCTTCGAGGAGATCGAGCGTATCGGACGAAGGCGTGCGGAAGCGGGCGCGGATGCGTTGACGGATGGCATCGCTGTCGGGCAGCAAGTTGTCGAAAAAAGCGGTGACCTTGTCGCCGCGCAGAGGCTGGCCATCGAGGTTGAATGGCAGCGAAAGCGATAGCGGTCGACCCTGTTCGGATAGGACCCAACTCGGATCGTAAAGCAACTCGGATGGGCCGCGGCCGCCGATGCGCCACTCGCCGACGCGCAGGCCGTTGGTCCAGATGGCGAGCGCGCGCGTGTGCGACTTGCGCCCCATCACCAGTCTCCTTGCCTGGGTTCGCGATCCACTGTCTCGAGTGTCACCTCGAGCCCAAGAAGCTTCGAGAGCAGCAAGAACCGCTCGAGCGACATGGCGGCCGGATCGGCTTCCAGCGTCGAGTAGCGCCCTTGGCTAATTCCGAGCTTGCGCGCAACGACAGCCTGGGAAAGGCCCTGCGCCTTGCGCCGGCCCCGAAAGATCTCGCCGGCTTGGCCCACCGTGCGAATGGTCTGGCGCATCTCTCGTTATCTCCCTGACCGATAAACGAGAATTATCTCCTTAGCAGATAAAGTCAATATATTCGCGACACAGATAATTCTAGATAGAGGCGCATGCTATCTCGGGGCAAGTCAGGAGAGACACGTGATCTATCGACTCGAAGAACGCCGCGTGGAGCGGCACGGCGAAACCTACGTCGCCCCCAACGCGACGCTGATCGGCTCGGTGGTGCTCAAAGACAAGGCCAGCGTGTGGTTCAACGTCGTCATTCGCGGCGACAACGACCCCATCGTGATTGGCGAGGAGTCGAACGTGCAGGATGGCGCGGTGCTGCACACCGACGCCGGCATTCCGCTCACCCTCGGGCGTGGGGTCACGGTCGGACACAAGGCCATGCTGCACGGCTGCACCATCGGCGATCACAGCTTGATCGGCATCAACGCGGTGATCCTCAACCGCGCCAGCATCGGCAAGTACTGCATCATCGGCGCCAACGCGCTGATCGCCGAGGGCAAGCACATCCCCGACGGCTCGCTCGTGATGGGTACGCCCGGCAAGGTGATCCGCACGCTCACCGACCAAGAGCGCGCGCATCTGCACCATGCGGCGCAGCATTACGTCGACAACTTCCGGCGCTACCAAAAGAGCCTCGTCGACGACGAGGCCTGAGCAGCTTCTCAGAAGGCTTTGGGATCGAGGCCTAGCGTCGTGCACAGCTCTGCGAGCGCGTTCTCTTCGGCCTCGTTGAGCTTCGCATCCGCCACGAGCGCGACCTGTCCGGCGTGCACCACGAGCTTGGCGCGGGCCTCGTCGCCCCTGACCTTGGCCACCGCTTCGAGGGCGCGCCCGCGGCCGTCATCGGCATCGGTAAAGATGGCCTGACACAGGTCTCTGAAGATCGCCTCGAGCCGCTTGGGGTCGACCCGCGGCAGCTTGTTGGAGCTAATCACCGTGTCGACGAAGCGGTCGACCTCGGCTTGGGCGAGCTCGCCGTCGGCACAGGCCACGAGGGCGAAGGCGCCGGCCACGGCTCGAAGCAGCTCGTCGGTCACCTCGGCATCGAAGCGGTGCCAAGCCGAGAGCGCGTACGCATGGGGTTCGTCGATGTCCATGCCGCGACGCTAATACACCTGCCAGGAAGGCGGTACCCCGATCGGGCGCGCTCGGCCGCCCTCAGGGTCGACGCGTGTTGGCCGGTGCCTCTTGCCTGGCCATCCACTCGCGGGCGCTCACCATTTGGCGACGGCCGTCGATCACCACCTCGACCATCACCTTGTCGAGCGA
>CAYNOM010000314.1:0-7441 GCA_964398415.1 uncultured Polyangiales bacterium
AGGGCGTATTCGCGCCAGAGCCGCGCTGATCCATAATCATTTGGATGCCTCACGTCGTCACGCTCGAGCTCGGTATGCGCGCCACGCCCGTCGAGGCGCAGCAGCGCATTCGCGAGGCTGTACAGGGATCATCCGGAATGATCGTGGACGCCTCACGCCTCTCCAATAAGGCGCTGACCTATCGCATCGAGGTCGACCGCGAGGGCGTCGAGTGCCTGCTCGGCGCCCTCGCTGCTTGCGGTGCGGTGATCGACCAACAGCAACGCGACTACCCGGCTCGTGGTCGAGAGCCCGAGGACGCCGTCGTGTTGCTCCATGTGGCACTCGTGCACGACGAGCCCGACCAGCGCGTCGAGCTGCCCAAGGTGCCCGGCTGACGGCTGGTGATCAGTTGGCGGCGGCGGTAGCGCCCACGTTGGCTTTTTGGGTGGGCTTGTCAGCCAGCGGCTCGGTCAGCACGTGCGGGGCTGGCTGCATCTGCGAGGTGAGAAAGCGTGCCGGGAGCTCGACGCCGGCCAGGGCGAGCGAGGGCGGACCATCGTGCCCTTCGTAGATGTAGCGCATGTTGAAGGTGTGGAAGTTCTCCTCGGCATCGAGCTGGTGGAACAGCGAGTTGAGGCCGAAGGTGATGCGGTTGAAGAACAAGAAATCCTTCGGCAGATTCATCTGCCACATGTTCTCGGGCTTCATCAGCTCAGAGGCGCGCTGGATCCACTCCTTCGAGAACTTGAACGGCTTGTTTTCCAGCACGGGCTCGCCGTTGTACCGCATGAAGTTCCAGATCTTGTCGATGTCGTAGGGGCGGCCGGGCAACACCAGCTTCACCTCGTGGCACATCTTCTCGAAAGCCACCTTGTCGTTTTCGACCAGCGTGCGGTTGAGCCGGCGCAGACTGAGGATGAACTCCGGATCGAAGTACTTGATGCAGCCGTAGTCGAGAAACGTAATCCCGCCGTCCTCGTGGAAGAGGTAATTGCCGGGATGCGGATCGCCATTGAACACACAGAAGCGGTTCATCGAGTCGAACACGAAGTCGTGCAGCACGCGCACGGCGAGCCGACGCTCGGAGTCGGTGGCCTGCTCGAGGAAGTCTTTGAAGCGCAGCCCGCGCTTGAACTCCTGACACAGGACGCGCTGCGAGGAGTACTGCGGGTAAACCTTGGGCACGCGAATCAGCGGGTGGTCTTTCCACAGCTCGTGAAACAGCTGCTGGCTGCGTAGCTCCAGTCGGTAGTCGAGCTCCTGCAGTACGACTTCCTTCAGCTCTTCGACCACGGCGGTGGCGTCGATGTTTCTGTTGACCGTGCCGATGATCGCCGCCAGACCCGCAGACGCTTTGAGATCGGCGCGGATGGCGTCGTCGACGCCGGGGTATTGGACCTTGAGCGCGACGTCGGTGCCGTCCTTGAGCTTGGCGCGGTGTACCTGTCCGATCGATGCGGCGGCCAGTGGCTCGTGATCGATGTGCTTGAACAGCTCATCGATGGGCTTTCCAAGCTCGCGCTCGAGCACCTCTTTCACGAGGGAAAAGTCCATCGGCGGTGCGGCCTGCTGCAGGCTCGCCAGGGCCTTACGGGCCTCGGGGGGCAAGCTCTCGTTCGTGAACGAGACGATCTGCCCGATCTTCATGAACACGCCCTTCATCTGCCCCATCATCTTGGCGGCTTCTTCGGCCGTCTTGACGTGGTACTGGCTCTCGAGGCGCTTCTTCTCCTCGTGATTGGCGATCATCTGGCGCGCCCGGAGCTTCATCTTGCGAAACGCCGAGCGGGTAACGAGGGCGCCGATCTGACCGGTGCGACCGGTCAGCGATGTGGACATGCCGCGCCGCGACGTGATGCGACCCAGGATGTAGCGGGCGGCGAACAACGCCACGACGCAAGCGACGATCCAGACGAGTACTTCCATGTTCAAGACCTCATGGTCGCACAGCGCGCAGCGTTCGCGCTGTGGCCCGTGACTCGGCGCAGTGTACAGGAGCAGAACTTGAGAACCAAACACTGTTTACCCCACATCGAGCGCGCCCGCGAGCTGGCCCACGCGACGGGGTGACAAACGTCAGGAGCGTGACCGTTGGCGTGGGTCGTCGCCTGTCGGGGCGAGCTCGGGCAAGAATTGACGCAGGCGCCAGGCCTGGGTGAAGAGGCGCCGTTCGGCCCTGAGCAGAGCGGCCACGGCGCGCCCCACGAGCACGTTGGCCATCACCACCGTCAGGCCGTTGATCACCAGCAAGAAGGCCCAGGTCGCGCGCTCGGGCAACTCGACCACATCGGGCAAGATGGTGATGCCCGAGCCATCGAACGCGTAGCGGGTGTCGACGATGCCGAAGAGCTGCAGGATGGTTGGCACGAGCACCGACGCGAGGCTGCTCGCGAGCACGATGGCGCGGGCGCGCGCGTTGGCGCGGATCGCCACCAAGTACGACGTGGCAGCCGTGACCGCGATGCCGGGCACGAGGAACAGGGGCCCAAAGAACATGCTCATGGCCGCCACGCAGCCGAATGTGAACAGCACTGCGATGATCATGTACCGGGGCTGAGTGCGCCCGGTGGTGGCCATCCACCACGTGTACATGATGAGGCAGGCCACCGCGAACCCGAGCCAGCCGAGCTTCACCGGGCTGCGCACGCCCATGGCGAGCATCAGCGGCAGTGTGCCCATCCAGGTGAGGTACGCCCAGCCATTGGCGCGACTCGCGCGCGCACGATCGAGGCGGTTGACCTCCTGCAGCTCGGCGTAAGCTTCGTCAGGCAAGCGCTCGACGGGCTCGAGCAGAAGCTGCACCATCGTCGCGCGGGCTTCGGCGTTGTTCGGCTCGAGTGCCAGCGCCTGAAGCAGCTCGCCCACGGCGCGTCGGTGCTGCCCGTCGGCATTGACGCCGCCGCGACGTGCGAGGGCCAGGGCGGCCTTGGCGTTGGCCGTGTGCTCGGCGGCGATCTCTGCGCGACGCGTGGTGTCGCGGTCGCCATCGAGCAGCTTTTCGATGGCTTCGTTCATCTCGCGCGCGCTCGAGTAGCGCTGCTCGGGATTGAGCGTTGTGGCCTTGGCGCAGATCTCGTCGAGCTCGATCGGGAGCTCCATGTGCGGGCAGCGCACGCTCGGCCGCGCCTCGACGCCCTGCACGGTGGACAGGAGGATGTTCTCGACCTCGGGCTGATCGTGCAGACGCTCGAGCGTCATGGCTTCGAACAACATCGCGCCGAGCGAGTAGATGTCGGAACGCCCCGCGTAGGTGCGCGTCTCGCCACGCGCCTGCTCAGGCGCCATGTAGCCTGGCGTGCCGACCACGAAGCCCGCCTCGGTGCGCTGCACGCGGTCGTTGCTGAGGTCGACCTGATCTTCGTAGACGGGGTCTTCGACGCCGATCACCTTCGCGATGCCCCAGTCGAGCAGGTGCACCTCGCCGTAGTCGCCGAGCATGATGTTCGAGGGCTTGAGATCGCGGTGCACCACACCGCGCTCGTGGGCGAAGGCCACGGACAGGCAGATGCGGCTCATGGCCGTGAGCAGCTTGCGGCGCGAGTACTTGTCGACGTACTCGGGGTCGTTCTCGCGCAGGCCCTTGACCACCTGCTCGAGCGTGCGCCCGCGGACGCGCTTCATCGTGAAGTACTCGCGCCCCTCGTGATCGACGCCGATGTCGTAGACGGGCACCACCGAAGGGTGCTCGAGCTGACCCTGAACGCGAGCCTCACGCAGGAAGCGATCGCGCAGATCCGGACGCACCGCGTGGTGCTCGGGATGCAGGCGTTTCATCGCGACGTCACGCAGGATGCGCTGATCGCGCACCATCATGACCTCGCCCATGGAGCCCTCACCGAGGCGCTTGCCGAGGGCGTAGCGTCTGAGAAACTCCTGGCTGCCGATCTCGCCGCCGCTGCCAGCCTCGACTTTGCGTGGATTGGGCTTGGGCGCGCTGTAGCGCTTCACGCGCTTACGATCGACGAGCGTGGCTGCTTCGGGGAGATGCAGGGTCGCCGCGGTGGGGTCGACGCCCTCGTCGGATTTCCCGCTCATGGGCATTACGCGGCAGAAGATGGCAGACCGATCCCGTCGAGTCACGCCAAATGCGACAATGTCGCACATGTGTGACCTAGTCTCCAGAATGAGGCGGCTAGGTCGATGTCCCTGTTTCGGGGTAGCGGCTCAGCGGCCTGCGGCCGAGCGCTTGAAGCTTTCGAGGGCCATGACGCGCTCGAGCCAGGCCTTGGCGTGGGGATGGGCGTCGAAGCTCAGACCCGCCTGCAGGCCGTACTCGGCGAAGGCGCCGATCGCGAGCTCGGCCACCGTCAGCTCACCGCACAAGTAGCTTTTGCCCTCGAGCGCGCGGTTCAGGATCGTCGCGAGGTTCTCAAAGTCTTTCGTGCCTGCGGCGACCACGGCTTCATCCGGCTGGCCAAGGCCGAACATGGGCTTGAGCAGCCGCTCGAAACCCACTTTGCCCACGGCCGGGCCGAAGTGCGACGACTGCCAGTACAGCCACTGGTGCACGCGCGCCTGACCCTGGATGTCTTCGGGGATCAGCTTCTTGGCCTTGCTCGCGAGGTACACGAGGATCGCGTTCGACTCCCAGAGCGAGAAGTCGCCGTCGACCAGGGTGGGTAGCTTACCGTTCGGGTTCAAGCGCAGAAACTCGGGCGTCTTGTGCTTGCCCTCGCGGGGCTGAATGACCTCGATCTCCACGTCGAGCCCGAGCTCGTAGATCGCGGCGCGCACCTTGCGCGAGTTGGGCGAAAGCGGAAGGTCGTAGAGCTTCATGGACATGCGTCAGGCTCCTTGGGGCTCAGCGGACCAGGCCTGATCCCGAGCTCGGCTTGAAGTCTTCGGCCTTGGGCGTGGTGCCGAAGGGGTACCAGGAGAAGTTGTTGGGACGGCCCTCGGTGCCGATGGAGGCGATGCCGTAGATCACGGCCAGGGCAACGGCGAGGGTCGCGACCAGAAGGCCCATGAACTTGGGGCCGGTCCAGGTCTCTTCTTCGCGGGCGATGCGCTGCTCGTGGGTCTCACTCATGAACACGTCTCCTCGGCTGACCCCGCTGTTTTAGGGTCACTTTTTTGCGGACTCAAGTGGCACACCGCGCCGAACTTGGCAAGCGCGGGCGCCCGTCAATACAGAACCGAAAACGTCAGCGCGCCGCCCACGATGAAGCCGCTCGAGCTGAAGCCCGGCCAGCCCGGGTTGTTGGTCTGAAGGCCCTGGGCTTCGGGGATCAGCTCGCCGGTGGAGATGTCCTGGGTGTCGTCGGGCCACTCGTCGATCACGAGCTGGGAGTAGCGGTTCTTCGCGAGGGCCGGATCCTTCGGGTTGATCTTCTTCTGGCTGCGCTCCTCGAGCAGGTGCAGCTGGGCCTGCCCCCCGAAGCGCAGGGTCACGGCCCAGTCTTCAATCGGCAGATCGTACGTGACCCCCGTCGTCGCACCGTAGCGATCGTTGTCGACGTAGTTGGTGCGGCCGGTCTGCGGCGGGATGGGCGTGGGGTGGTAGTTGAGATCGAGGTAGCTCGAGAGACGCTCGTCGCGCACGTAGCGCACGCCTGCTGTGCCCGTGAGGATGTCGCTGAACTCGTAGTCTTTGAGCGGGCGCTCGGTTTGCCGATTCAGATACTTGGACCACCGTTCATAGGTGCCGCCGATCGTGATGCTGACCAGATCGCGCTCGCTCCGATACACATCGTAGGTGGCCCCGAGACCTATCGTCCACGGCAGCCACGCGTGGGTGGCGGGACGCTCGGCGTACTGAACGTCGCCGTTGGGGAGATAGATGCCGAAGCCCGTGTTGATCACCATCTTCTGTGGCGTGTGCATGGTGAGCGCAAGATCGAGATCGTCGAAAGGCTCGAGCAGCACGCCGAAGTGGGGCGACACGTTGGCAGCCACGTCGACGCGCGTGGAGAGCTGCAACGTCTCGTCGAGCTTGGCGCTGTTGCCCACGTAGGCTCCGGCGTCGGCGGTGTTGGAGAGGCCGAGCGTGAAGCTGATGCCGAGTGACAGCCAGTCGGTGACTTGGCTGCCCGCACCGAAGGCGAGCGACACCGGGGTCAGCCGGTCGCCGTACATCTCGGGGTGCAGGCTGTTCGTGAAGTACTGCTCCCGCTCGTCCACGAAGAACGAGTGGGCTTGCGTGAACGTGTTGAGCGGCACGAGCGCGTACAGACCGAGGCTCAGGTAGCGACCCCACACGTGATTGACGAGACCTATCACCTGGTAGGCGTGCACCTGTCCGCTCGAGCCCTCGCCCTGGCGGGGGGCTTTCGCCACGTCGCTCACGCAGGCTTGGGTGTCGGCGTCACAGCCGTTCTCGAGCCAGGACGTGGGGACGGGCGGCGTGTCGAGACGCGTGCGGTCGATGGCGCTCTCGGGGACGCCGTACCGCGAGCCACGCGAGTCGAGCGTGATGGTGATGGCGTCATTGAGCACGAGAAAGCCGAGCTCGAGCCCCTGCGCTGCCTGCGGCAGGAGGGCGGGATTGAAGTAGGCCGATGCCGCGCTGCGTCCGGTGGTGCGGCCGTTGAAGCCGCCGGTGCCGAGGCTCGAGCCCGCGAGCTCGAACAGCGGGGATGCGGCGGCAGGTGTCGCGGAGAGCAGGCTGGTAAGGCAGGCGGCGCTGGCGATCGCTGCAACGTGGCGGGCGTTCTGCATGGGGGGCTGTTGGCTCAGAAGCTGTTTTGGGCGGGCAGGGCACTGCGGATGTTCGTGCAGGTGTCGAAGTCTGTGGCACCGAGGATGCTCTTCGCCTGCGCCTCTTCCGACGACCGACCGAGAAAGCGGAACGTCATCGTGTGTTTGGCTTGGCCATCGACCGTGCTCAGCGACATGACGAGCGGACTACTGGCGGCGATCAGCTTCTCTTCGACGTCGAAGCGCGCGCGCACCACGAGATCCTTCGACCACGCCGCGTCGGCCTCGATCGTGAACTCGTCGTCTGTGAACCACTCCGTCCAATCGCGCTGCACCGTGTTGCGCACGCTGTTGCCGAGCGAGACCTGCCATGCGACGCCGAGCACTCCGTCGTTGTCCCAGTCTTCGGCGCCCTCCGCGTCGGTGGTGGGAAGTGGATTCGCGGCGGCGACGGCCGTGAGCGACATGTTGGTGTTGCGTGGGGTCGGTACGAAGCGCGCCTCATCGGCCCCACGTACGCTCCAAAAGCGCTCCATCTCGAAGTCGCAGCGGCTGCCATTCTTCTTGAGCGAGCCAGCGCGTCCATCTTGGAGATTGTGCACCATGAGTGCTTCGAGGGTCGCTCGGCTCAGCTGCACGGTGACGGATCCACGGACCACGATGCCGCAGTCGAAGTGCTTGCTGACGATGACCTCGTCGCCGTTCTGTGTCAGCTCGAGGTAGTAGTAGTTGTTGGCGAACTGACCCGCGCCCAGGGCCACGCTGCGGGTGATTTGTCTGCCGATCCAAATGCCGTTCATGTCGCACTCGGGATCGCTCGCCA
>CAYNOM010000315.1:0-7421 GCA_964398415.1 uncultured Polyangiales bacterium
GTGGCCGCGAGCGCATGGTACGCGCCAACCTGGCCGCCATTCGCGAGGTCAGGGCCTTGCTCGATCGCTACGAACGACTGTGGAGGGAGCGCATCGATCGCCTCGACGCTCTGCTCGCTGAACCAGAGGAATCTGCCACCACCAAGGAGTGACTCATGCCCATTACCGACGTCGTCAAAGACCCGAGCTCTCTCACGATGACCGTGACCGCCGAGTTCGCCGTGCCCCTGCGCCGGCTGTGGGACGCTTACGCCGATCCGCGCAAGCTGGAGCGCTTTTGGGGTCCGCCCACCTGGCCGGCCACCTTCATGCGGCACGACATGGCGGTCGGAGGGCGCTCCGAGTACACGATGCGCGGTCCCGATGGATCCACCTCGTCGGGCTACTGGGAGTTCATCGCGGTCGACCCGCCGCGCAGCTTCGAGGTGCGCGACGGCTTCCTGCGCCCCGATGGTAAGCCCAACACCGAGCTGCCGAGCATGCGCCTGGTCTTTCGCTTCGACGAGACGCAGGCTGGCTCCCGCTTGGTGACGACCACCCATTTCCCGTCGGCCGAGGCGCTGCAGCAGCTGCTCGACATGGGCATGGAAGAGGGCATGCGGCAGGCGATGGGCCAGATGGATGGCGTGCTCGCCGACCTTTCGCTGTTCGCTGCCAACCGTGAAACTGACGCGCAGATCCTGTCCGACACCCAGGTGCGCATCAGCCGTGTGATCCGCGGCAGCGTCGCGCAGGTGTGGCGCGCGCATCACGAGCCTTCGCTCATCCAGCGCTGGCTCCTCGGGCCGGAAGGCTGGACGATGCCCACGTGTCAGCTCGCGGCCAAGGTGGGAGACAGTTTCCGCTTCGAGTGGGCAGCGGTCGCCGGCGGACCTGCCGCAGGTCAGCCTTCCTTCGCGTTCGAGGGTGAGCTGCTCGCGTCGGAGCCGCCCTACCGCGAGGTCACGACGGAGCGCATGGTGGGCATGCCCGGGCCGGGCACCACGAACGAGCTCACGCTCATCGCGCTGCAAGAAGGCACGCTGCTCTCGCTGCTCATCACCTATCCGAGCAAGGAGGTGCGCGACATGGTGCTCGGCACCGGCATGACCAAGGGCATGGAACAGAGCTACGCGCGCCTCGAGTCCTCGGTGCTGCCGACGCTGTGAGACGCGCGCACAGCCCTCGTGGTACCCGGCCCATGCGCTGACGTACGCGGCGCGGTGCTATGGTGCGAACGATGACGGCGACCTTCGTCGGCGCGCGCTTGATTCAGCCTCTGCTCGACCATTTGCGCGCGCGCGACATCGACTACCGTCCGTTGCTGGTTCGGGTCGGCCTGCGCAGCGACGAGGTCGACGATCCAGACGCTCGCATCGATGCGCGCCGCGCCGCGCAGCTTTGGACTGAAGCGCAGCAGCAGTTGGGCGACCCGTTGTTGGGTCTGCGCGTCGGGGCCGAGGTCACGCGCGACTCGTTCGATCTGCTGAGCCAGGCGGTCTCGGTGAGCGCCACGCTCCGCGACATGGGCGACAGGCTGACACGCTTTGGTCCACTCGCCGTGCCTCAGCCCCTCTACACGCTGCGCGAGCGCGGGGATTCCGCGTTGTGGTGCCTACGCGACGTGTTTGCGGGGGCGCTGTGTGTGCGTCCTCTGTGTGAGCTCGCGATCAGCCTCGCCGTGACCTACGCGAGGCGTTACACGCGTGATTCGCGCGCAATTCGGCGCGCCTTCTTCGACCATGAAAAGGGCGCGCCCGAGCAAGAGTACGTGCAGATCCTCGGCGTACCGGTCGCCTTCTCGTGCGGTGAGAGCGGGTTCGAGATGGATCGACGTTGGCTCGATGCGCCGCTTGCGCTGGCAGACGCCGGTCTGGCGCGTGTGCTCGATCGCTACGCAGAACAGACGCTGCGCGCGCAGCCGAAGGAGGACGACCTCGCGCGACGCGTGCGCGACAGGATCGAGGCGCGGCTCGCGCAGGGGCAAGCGACGTCGATCGCGCAGGTCGCCCGAGAGCTTGCGATCAGTGGCCGTTCCCTGCAGCGCCACCTCGGCGAACAGGGTGCGTCGTTTCAGACGCTCCTCGACACCGCTCGCAAGCGCCTCGCGCTCAGCCTGTTGGAGGAGGAGCGAGTGACGATCAGCGAGGCGACAGAACGGCTCGGCTTCTCGGACCCGGCAGCGTTCCGTCGTGCGTTCAAGCGCTGGACCGGCACGTCGCCGCGCGCCCACACGAAGCGGTCGCGGTAAGCGTAGCGATTGGCGCAGAGGGCCCGGTTTTTGGCGGGCTGGGTCCGCTCGTCGCAGGGCTCCTCCGATAGGCTGCTCGGCATGAACGAGATCCCTTCGCTCGAGGACGTACACACCCTGGGGCTCAGCCCCGAGCCTCTGCGTCGACTCCATCAAGCCATCGAGCACGACATCGCGGCCGAGCTGTACGACGGCGCCGTGTGGATCGTGGCACGTCACGGAAGAGTCGCGGTTCACGAGACGCTTGGCCACAGTCACAAGGCCAAGGGGCGTCCGGCACATCGCGATGATGTCTTTCATCTCATGTCGATCAGCAAGCAACTAAGCACCATCCCGGTGCTCGCGGCCATCGATCGCGGTGCACTCGCGCTCACGACGCCGATCGCCGAGATCATCCCCGAGTTCGGCGTGAAGGGGAAGCAGAACATCACGGTGTTCCACCTGCTCACGCACACGAGCGGTATGAACGGCGAGCTCCCCGCGATGATCATGCCGCAGCAGCTCCTCGATGTTCGCGAGCTGGTGAAGGTCGTGAGTCGCGAACGACTGTTTCGGCGTCCTGGCCGAGTCGTGTCGTACAACGCGATGTCGGCGCAGGCGGTTCTCGCCGAGGTGGTGTGTCGGCTCGATCCGCGCGAGCGACGCTTCCCGCAGATCCTGCAAGAGGACGTGCTCGCTCCCCTTGGCATGCGCGACACCTCGCTCACGCTGCGTGCCGACCTGCGCGAGCGACGTGTGCCGATCGTCGCACGCTATCGCCGCGAGGGCCTGTTCGACCCCAAGATGCTCGAGTCGATGAACGGCATGTTCAGCGAGAAGGCCGAGTTTCCTGCAGGCGGCGCCATTGGCACGGCGGCCGATGTCTTCCGCTTCGCCGAGCTCCTGCGTCGCGGAGGCGAGCTCGACGGCACGCGCCTGTTGTCGCCCCAAGTGCTCACCACCGCGCTCAGAAACCACACCGGCGAGCTGCCCAACGACATCTTCGATTACGCGCGTGAGATGCGAGGCTGGCCCGACTTTCCCGCCTACATCGGGCTCACGTTCTTTCTTCGCGGCGAAGGCGCCTTCCCTACGCCCATGGGGCAGCTCGCGTCACCACGGACCTACTCGGGACAGGGCTCTGGCTCGACGCTGTTCTGGGTCGACCCGGTGCGCGACCTGACGTTCGTGTGCCTCACCGCCGGCGTCATGGAAGACAGCGACAGCATCCTGCGGTTTCAGCGTCTGTCCGATCTCGTGCACGCCGCGGTCCGCGACACTTGAGGGCTTCCTTCGTGGTCAGCGTCAGGTCCGTTCACCTTCGAGATCCGCGATGCGCCGTTCCAGAAAGCGACGCTCGGGCTCCAACGTTGCAAGAGCGAGGGCGCGGTGGAAAGAGACGAGCGCCTCTTCGCGCAGCCCGAGCTTGTGACAGAAGTCGGCGCGAGCTGCGTGGGCCGGCAGATATTCGCTCAAGCTCTCGCCGGAGAGGATCGCGTTCACCTCAGAGAGTCCTTGCGCAGGTCCATCGCGCCCGGCGACTGCGATTGCGCGCGCCAGACGTACAACCGGAGATGGCTCGAGCCTCAGCAGGATGTCGTAGAGCGCAACGATCTGCGCCCAATCGGTGGAAGCCTCATCGGGGCTTTCGGCATGCACCGCTGCGATGGCGGCCTGCAGCGCATAGGGTCCAGATTCGCCACTCGTGAGGGCGCGCTCGACGAGAACCGTGCCCTCAGCGATGCGCGCGCGGTCCCACAGCGTCCGGTCCTGTTCGGACAGTAGCAGAAGGTCGCCCGAGGCCGAGGTGCGCGCCGCGCGTCGCGCGTCCTGAAGGAGCAAGAGAGCAAGCAGACCGTCCGTTTCTGGATCTGGCAAGAGCTCGGAGAGGAGCCGCGCCAATCGGATCGCTTCGGCGCACAGATCGGCGCGGGTTCGCTGCGCTCCGCTCGACGCCGAATACCCCTCGTTGAAAACCAGGTAGATCACGCGCTGCACCGCCGTGCGGCGCGCAGGAAGCTCCGCGAGCCCGGGCACTTCGTAGGGAATTCGCAGCTCACGAATGCGCTGTTTCGCGCGCACGATGCGTTGGGCGATCGTCGAGGCGCGCATCAGGTAGGCTCGCGCGATCTCCTCGGTAGTGAGACCGCACACCTCGCGTAAGGTCAGGGCGATCTGAGCATCCTGAGGCAAGTCTGGTCGACAGCACGTGAAGAGAAGACGCAAGCGGTCATCCGTTACGGGCTCGAAGTCTGGAGCTTGGGTCGGTGGCCACGCGGATGGACTTTCGTCGCGCGGTCTTTCGTCACGGAAATCTGCCGCGGCCCGTTCGAGTCGTCGCCGGCGACGCATGGCATCGACGCCGCGAAAGCGTCCAACGGCGATGAGCCACGCCCGAGGATTGCCCGGTACGCCATCCCGTGGCCATTGCTCGACCGCGGCGGAAAATGCTTCGTGGAGTGCTTCCTCGGCGAGCTCTAGGTCGCCGAGGAGACGCACCAAAGTCGCAAGGACGCGGCGCGACTCGAGGCGATAGGCTTCCTCAATCCGCGCCCGCACCCCAGACTCGTCCGCGCCTTCCATCTGCGAGACCTATTGGTGACAGCCGTCCGCGATGGGCCTTATCTCGATGCCCCAGCCGAGGTCTTCTCCCATGTTGGCGGCGGGATGGAGGGACGCTATCCGAATCGCGTCGTTGAGGTCGCGCGCCTCGATCACCATGAAGCTGCCCACGACATCGCGAGTCTCGACGAACGGGCCGTCGACGACCGTGGGCTTGCCATCACGTGCACGAACGGTGGTGACGTCCCACTCCAGGCTCTCCACCGCTCGAACCGCGCCCGTCCGCTGCAGCTCCGCGTCGTGCACCTTGCAGCGGTCGACCAGCGCCGCGAACTCGTCCTTCGACAGCTGCGAGACCTTCTTTTGGTTTCCGTACAGTAGGCACAAGTATTTCATGTCCGGGCTCCCCTCTTCTTCAGGCGGCTCCTCGCGGCTAGCGAGGATCTTCAAGGAGTCGTTCCAGCCCACCCCAAATCGACACTCTCCCCGTTCTTTTCTTAGCAAGAGATCGCGTCGTTCGACTCGCCCTGAGCCCGAGACGTGCATCTCGGCTCATGTGCCGTTCGGCTGGCGGGCGAGCCGTTTGTTGTCTAGGCACTAGCCACTGGCTCGTCGCAACGTCGAGGCGGGTGCGGCGAGCGCCGTAGGAGGAGGGGTCCGGCATGCGTCTAGGATTGATGGCGGGTTACTCGGGAGCACAGCTTTCTCTCGACATCAACAGGATCAAAGAGGCCGAGAGCCTCGGTTACGACTCGGTCTGGACGGCCGAGGCCTGGGGCTCGGATGCGGCCACCCCCCTCGGCTGGATCGCGGCGCAGACGAGCAAGATCCGCCTCGGCACGGCGATCATGCAGCTCCCGGGGCGCTCGCCCGCCAACACCGCCATGACCGCCATGACGCTGGACGCCTTGTCGGGGGGACGTTTCATTCTCGGCCTCGGCACGAGTGGCCCGCAGGTGGTCGAGGGCTGGCACGGCCACCGCTTCCACAAGCCCCTGTCGTGGATGCGCGAGTACGTGTCGATCTGCCGCAAGATCTTCGCGCGCGAGGCGCCGTTGACCCATCAGGGGGAGCACTACCGCATCCCCTACGACGGCCCCGACGCCTCGGGCCTCGGCAAACCCTTGAAGAGCATTTTGCACGGCCGCAAAGACATCCAGATCTACACGGGCTCCATGGCGCCCAAGGGCCAGGAGCTGTCGGCCGAGATCGCGGACGGGTGTCTGCTCACGTGCATGGATCCGACCCAGCCCCAGGTGATCCTGCAGAACCTTCAGAAGGGCTTCGACAAGGCGGGCTCGGGCAAGTCGATCGCGAGCTTCGACCTCGCCCCCACCGTGGCCGTCGTGATCGGTGACGACGTCAAAGCCTGCATGATGCCGCTCAAGTTCCAGCTCGCGCTGTACATCGGCGGCATGGGTGCCAAGGACAAGAACTTCTACAACGAGTACATTCGGCGCATCGGGTTCGAGGCAGAGGCGATCGAGATCCAGGAGCTCTACCTCTCGGGCAAGAAGGATCAGGCCATCAAGGCCGTGCCCGACGAGCTCGTCGACCGCTTGTACCTCGTCGGCCCCAAGGAGCGCATCCGCGAGCGCTTCCAGGTTTGGAAGACAGCGCCCATCGGGACGTTCATCGTGGGCTCGCCTCAAATCGAGGCCATTCGCTTGATCGCCGAGCTTGCACAAGAGTGAGAGAGAGGGACGTATGAAGATCGGACTCGTCGGAGGAACCGGCAAAGAAGGAACGGGCCTGAGCGTGCGCTGGGCGCAGGCGGGACACAGCGTCGCCATTGGCTCGCGCGATGCGGCGCGCGCCGTGGAGAAGGCGGCGGAGCTTTCGGCGTCGCAGGGCGTGACGATTCGCGGCGCGGGCAATGCAGAGATCTGCGCCGACGCCGACGTGATCGTGCTCTGCGTGCCCTATGCCGCCCACAAGAGCACCCTCGAGGGGCTCAAGGACGCGCTTTCCGGCAAGGTGGTCGTGGACATCACCGTGCCGCTCAAGCCCCCGGCGGTGCGCGATGTCCATCTGCCCGAGGGACAGTCGGCGGCGCTCGAGGCTCAGGCCATCCTGGGCGATTCGGTGCGCCTGGTCGCGGCCTTGCATCACGTGAGCTCGGTGCACCTTCAGGATCACGGCCACGCCATCGCCTGTGACGTGCTCGTGTGCTCGAACGACGCGGACGCCAAGGACACGGTCATCGCGCTGATCCAAGACCTCGGCATGCGCGGTCTCGATGCTGGCTCGCTCAAGAACGCGGTGGCGCTCGAGAGCCTGACACCCGTGCTCCTCTACATGAACAAGCGCTACAAGAGTGAGGGGACGGGTCTTCACATCACGGGGATTCCCGGCTGAGATCGTGCTAACTCCACCGCGATGTCCGTCACCTGTGCGCCTACCCTGACGCTCACCGCCCTATCGGGCGTGCCACGCATTGGCCCGGGTGACGACATCGCCCGCCTGCTCGTCGAGGCCCTGCACGCGAGCGGCACGACCCTCTGCGACGGGGATGTCGTCGCCATCACGTCGAAGGTCTTCTCGCGCGCGCACGGGCGCTTCTTCGACGTGGCGCAGATCGTACCGAGCCCGCGCGCGCTCGAGCTCGGTGCCGAGATCGGCAAAGATCCGCGGGTCGTCGAGCTCATCT
>CAYNOM010000316.1:0-1340 GCA_964398415.1 uncultured Polyangiales bacterium
CTGGGGTCATCTTGGCGGCGAGCTCGCCGATGAGGGCGTACGGAATGGCGTCGAGCTTGTTCAAGCGCAGGCGGCACTTGCCGACATCGAGCATTTGAACCGTGTGCTTCGGCCACTCGACCCTGAGCCACTCGAGCAGAGGGCAAAGCACCGTAGCACGAACGGTAAGTCAGTCGTCTTCCTCGTCCTCCTCGTCTTCCTCGTCCGGCTGGGGCTGCAATCCTGGGGGCAGCTCGTTCACGAGTGCTTCCATGTCCAGAGGCGGAGGTCCCTGTTCGACGGGTGACGCTTGTGGCTCGGCCGCGCCACCTGCCCCTAGCTCCGGATCCTCGTCGGGATGGAGGTCCGTCCCGCCGGCCTGAAGAGGCAAGGGTAAGCCGCGCGCCCCGCGAGCGCCTCGCACCGTACCCCGTTCGCCGCGCGCCCTCGCGAAGCGTGGAACCACGCCTTCATTGCAGCGAGGTCGGAAGTTCTTCTCCTCGAAGGTGTACCGCACCTGGCCCTTGGTTCCGGTGCTCGGATCGACGACGCGAATCCTGACCTCGTGCGGACCGGACCGTCCCGCGCTGCAGTAGCGGAGCAAGTAGTAGCTGTTCGTAGAGTCTGCGATGCGCTTGCCGATCGTGCGGAGCGCTCGAGGCAGCGCGCCCTTGTTCGCAACGTGCACATACCCGCTCACGCCGATACTCGAGAGCGTGGCATCGTCGATGCCGCGCCCAGCGCCGACCGCGAAGACGCTCGGCCCATTCTCTGCGCTAGTCGGACCGCCCTGTGCGAGGGGAGCGTGCACGCCCGCTTGCGCTCGCTCGACGAATACGACGAGTGTTCCGAAGCGGAGCGGCTGCTTGGCCCGTTCGAGGGACTGCGCAAGGACGCGCTTGGCCTCGAGCACCGCTGCATGCGGGTTGGCCGACGGATGCTTCGTCCTAAATTGCGCGATCCTCTTGAGCGTTCGCTCGATCTTGGGCGCAGACGAGAAGCCCGCGATGCGGTGGAGGGTCGTCGACCCGTCGAACGCGTACACGGCCACCCGCTGCGGCCGCGAGAGCGCGGAGAGAAAATCTCGCGTTGCTTCGGCGAGCAACGGAAGCTCATGCTGCGCGCGCTCGCTCTCGGTCATGTCGAGAAGGAGCAGCGTGTGATGGGCTGCCGAAGGCGCAGGATCGACCAGAGCCTGCCCGCTGGTCCGGCGCACGCCATCCTCGTAGATCTCGAAGTCACGCGCCTGCAGTCCGCGCACGGGCTCTCCCTCGTCGGTATCGACGGAGAGATACATGGCCACAGTGGACGGCGGACGCTGGGCCCCATCGACCAGATTCACCTGCAAACCGCCGCACCCC
>CAYNOM010000316.1:1440-7414 GCA_964398415.1 uncultured Polyangiales bacterium
GGACGGCGGACGCTGGGCCCCATCGACCAGATTCACCTGCAAACCGCCGCACCCCGAGAGCACCAGCAAGGCGGCAAAGACCCACGCGCGCATGGATCTTTTGTATCACGACTCAGGTGGTGTAAGCGTTCTCACGCTCGGGAAGTAAGATGTTGTGTGCTCGGGCCGGTGTTCGATGGATCGCGGCGTCGGGTATTTTCCGCTTTCATTCTCGATGTTTATGGGGGCAACTGCGAATCTGTGAAGCGGTTCCGAAACCAGTCCGCCACGGGTTGGTCACATTTGTTCGACGGAACACGTGCCTTGTTTGCGAGGCTTCCTGCGCTGGTGGCTCGTCCGATGGGACAGGAACGAGCCGAGAGGTAGGGGGGCTTATGCTGCGCGTCGCGTTGTGGGGAGCGGTGCTCGTGTTGGCATCGTGGTGGAGCGGAGCTTCGGAGGCGAAGGCAAGCTGGTGCATCGGGGCAGAGCGCGGCTACGCGAAGACGAAATATCCCATCGTGTTGGCGCACGGTGCGTTCGGCTTTCGTAGCGTGCGGCTACTGGGCGTCGACATCTTGGACTACTGGTACGACCTCGACGCGGCGCTCTCCGAGTGCAGCGGCGCGGACGTTTTCGTGACGCAGGTGAGTCCTTCGAACTCCACCGAAGTGCGCGGCGAGCAGCTGCTCGCGCAAGTTCGCGCCGTGCTCGCGAAGACCGGCGCGGCGAAGGTCAACATCATCGGGCACAGCATGGGCGGACTCGACGCGCGCTACGTGATGAACGTTCGCCCGGATCTGGTTGCCTCTGTGACGACCATCGGCTCGCCGCACAAAGGCGGTGCAACGTTCGATCGCTTTGCGAGCGGACTTTCCCCCGATGGCCGCCCATTGCCCTGGCTGTCGCGTGCTCTCGGCAACGCCATGGAGCTCGTGTGGGGGCTGCTCACCGGATACGATGGAGGCGTCGATGCGCTCGCCGCCGTTCAGGCCCAGCTCACGCCGAGCGCGCGTGCCTGGAACGAACGCTACCCCGCAGGCGTGCCGAGCAGCGCATGCGGCGAGGGAGCGTCGAGCTGGCAGGGCATTCGCCTCTATTCGTGGACGGGCGATGACGCGGCACCATGGACGACCTCGCTCAATCCCCTCGTGTCCCTCGATTGGTTGTTCAACAGCGCGTTCGGGTTGTTCGAGGCGCTCCACCCGGAACGGACCGACGGCTTGGTCGCGGTGTGCAGCGCGCATTTTGGCGACGTGTTGCGCGATGACTTTGCTTGGAACCACACCGACCAGGTCAACCTGCTTTGGGGGATCACGGCAGACTTCGAAGCGGACCCGAAGGGCGTGTTTCGTAGCCACGCCAATCGGCTCAAGCGCGCGGGGCTGTAGATGACACCGTCGCTGCGCGTTCGGGTGGGCTCAGGCCTTGCGCTCGCTTTCGTGGTGCTCGCTGTCGACCTTGCGGTGTCGAGAGGCACACCCACGGTCGTCGCACGAGAGCTTCGCGCTGTCGTCTCGCCCCCGACCCCTGCGGATAACCCCGCTGGTACGCAGCGCGAACGACGCGACGGCGCGAGGCCGCACGCTCCGGGGGTGGAGACGCAACCAGGGCTCACGCCCGAGATCCTGCGCGATACCGACGTGGACGGGGCGCTCAGGGTCGACGCGCACGGGGCCTTCGTCGCGGACGAAGGTGCGCTTCGGCTGTTCAACTACTTCTTCTCTGCGGAAGGACAGACGAGCCGCGCTGTGCTCATCGCGCGCATCGAACAGGAAATCTCTCGGCGCTTGCCTCTTTCGGCGCGAGCGGGCGCGCGCGCGCTGCTTGACGACTATCTGGCCTATCGCGACGCGGGCAAGGAGCTCGCGACACAGCTCCGCGACGCGTCGCCGGAAGAGCGCGTGGAGGCACTCTATGCGCTGCGAAGGAAGGTCTTCGGCGAGGGCGTGGCCGAACGGATGTTCGCGCGTGAAGAGGAGCGTCGCGCCGCGGCCATCGAACGCTTTCACATCCTGACCGACGAGGGGCTGAGCGACGCGGAGCGCACGGCGCAGCTCGAAGCGCTCGAGCGCGACTTGCCTGCGTTCGATCAGGAGCGTCGGCGCGCTCAGCTCTCGGTCGTGGCGGCGGCGCTCGTGGAGCGCGACCTGCGCGCCCGTGAGGCCCCGGCGGACGAGCTGTTTCAAGCGCGCGTGACTACACTCGGGCGAGACGCGGCGGAGCGGCTCGCGCGTATCGACGAAGAGGAGCGCGACTTTGCGCAGGCGCTCAGGGCCCTTCGCGCTTGGCGAGCCGAGCAGCCGAATCCCAGCGAAGCTCAGCTCGACCAGTTCATTGCGGCGAGGTTCTCGCCCGAGCAGAGGCGTCGTGCTCGCGTTCAGATGGACGCAGGGTTTCCGCTGCTGGACAACCCCTGAGCGCGGGCCAGCAAACGCTACACCCAGCCGAACAGCGGACACAGCACGCGCAAGAGCGCAAAGATCACCACCGCGCTGATCACGTCGAGCACGAAGCCCACGCGGATCATGTCTCGCGCCGTCAACAGGCCCGTGCCGTAGGCGATGGCGTTGGGGCCGGTCGCCACGGGCAGCATGAAGCCGCAGCTCGCACCGAGGCCCACGGCGATAGCCGGCGCGACAGGCGAGACCCCGAGCTGCTCTGCGGCTCCGATCACGAGCGGCACCAGCATGTTGGCCGCGGCCGTGTTGGAGCACAGCTCAGTCAGCACGATCGACAAGACGATCGTGACGAAGGTAAGCGTCCACAGATCGCTGACGCCGGTCACGGCGATCAGTCCGTCGCCGAGGGCCTGCGCGAGCCCGGTCGAGAGCATGGCCTCACCGAGTGCGATCCCACCGCCGAACAAGAGCACGAGGCCCCACTCGATCTGCACGGCCTGGGGCCAGGTGAGCACCCGCGGCCCTCCAGCACGCGTAGGCACCATGAACAAGATCGATGCCGACAGCATCGCAACTGCGCCCGGATCGAGCACCTTCTTCAGCGTCTCGGCAAAAGGAAGCCCCGCGAGCTGGGCGATGTCGGGCAGCACCCAACCGAGCACCGCGAGGCCAAAGGCGA
This sequence comes from uncultured Polyangiales bacterium, assembly GCA_964398415.1. Lineage (GTDB taxonomy): Bacteria > Myxococcota_A > Polyangia > Polyangiales > DASUME01 > DASUME01. Next base: position 4,501 of record CAYNOM010000316.1, read on the forward strand.
GTCCGGTCACCTTCTCGGCGCGCGACCAGGGGCCGAGCTCCTCGAGCGCGTGCTCGCGCAGGCTGGCGTCCCCTGCCGGCAGCGTGCGCGCGATCAAGAGATACACGACGAGGGTGAGCACCAGCATCGTGGGCACACCGATCTTCATCCAGCCGAGGAAGCTGATGCCGTGATCGCTGCTCGCGAGTAGGCGAGCGGTGATGGCATTGGGCGGGGTGCCGACGAGGGTCGCGAGGCCACCGGTGGTGCTGGCATGTGCGAGCGCGAGCAGGCTGCCGCTCGCGAAGGTGTTGAGCTTGAAAGCCTCCCGCTCGGTCGACTTCGGCATCATGCCGAGCAAGACGGGCAACAGAATGGCGGTGGTACCGGTGTTCGAGATCCACATCGACAGGAGCATCGCGCCCGCTACGACGGCCGCGCGTACGCGTGCGGGGCGTCCCTGCACGAAGGGAAGCCGTGCGATGGCCAGGGCAAAGCGTCGGTCGAGGCCGTGCAGCGACATGGCGCGCGCGGCGAAGAACATGCCTACGAACAGAAACAGAATGGGATCGGCATAGGGAGCGAAGGCGGCCTTGGCGCTCGCCACCTGGGTCAGGACCAGGGCCGGCGCGATCAGCATGGCGGTCACGGCGATCGGCAATACTTCGGTGACCCACGCGATCATCACGGCCACCACGATCGCGAGCAGGCGCTGGGCGTTTGCATCGAGCGGAAGGGGCAAGACCCAGGTGGTGACGAACGCGAGTGGCGTCAGCACTCCGCCGACGAGGCTGAGCAGACGGCGTTCGGCCGGGGGCGCGTCGACGGGGGCCAGGGTCATGGGGCGGGCTTTACCATGCGTTGCCGGACGGGGGGCGAGGTCCGTCTGCCGGCCGAGAGAAATTCGTGAGGGGCCTCGATGAGCCAGCTAGACAAGGTCAGCCGCCATTGGTAGGCATCAGCCGCTGTTCGGGGGGACATGGAGTGTGTCTATGCAAACTAGGCTACGCAGTGCCGTCGTGTGTCTGTTGCCGTTGTTCGCGTGGTTGGGCGTCGCGCCGCGTGCGCTCGCCCAGGAGGCCACCCCGCATGGTGGTGGCGAAGCCAATCTGATCTTGCCGGACCTCGGCTCGGTGTCGTTCCTCGGCATGCCTGGATCGACCCTGCTCTGGGGTGGCGTCTTCGTGTGTCTGCTCGGGCTTGCCTTCTCGGGCGTCATCTACAGCCGCCTGCGCGCGCTGCCTCTGCATCAGAGCATGGCTGAGGTGGCCGACCTCATCTACGAGACCTGCAAGACGTATCTGCAGACTCAGGTGAAGTTTCTGCTGCGCCTGTGGGTGCTGATCGCGACCGTGGTGGTCGTGTACTTCGGCGTGTTGCAGCACATGCCCCTCGTGAAGGTCGTGACCATCGTCGCCATGAGCCTGCTCGGCATGGCCGGCTCCACGCTCGTGGCCTGGTTCGGCATCCGCGTGAACACCTTCGCCAACGCGCGCACAGCGTTCTCGAGCCTCAGGGGCAAGGCCTTTCCGGTCTACGCCATCCCGCTCCAGGCAGGCATGTCGATCGGTATGATGCTGATCAGCGTCGAGCTCTTGCTCATGCTGATGATCCTCCTGATCGTTCCCGGCGATTACGCGGGCGCTTGCTTCATCGGCTTTGCCATCGGTGAGTCGCTCGGCGCCGCAGCCTTGCGCATCGCGGGCGGCATCTTCACGAAGATCGCCGACATCGACTCCGACCTCATGAAGATCGTCTTCAAGATCAAGGAAGACGACGCGCGTAACCCAGGCGTCATCGCCGACTGCACGGGTGACAACGCGGGCGATTCGGTAGGTCCGACGGCGGACGGATTCGAAACGTACGGTGTCACCGGTGTCGCGCTGATCAGCTTCATCCTGCTCGCGGTCCAAGACACCGCCGTGCAGGTGCAGCTGCTCGTGTGGATCTTCGCCATGCGCATCATGATGGTGGTGGCGAGCGGCATCTCGTACGTCATCAACGACAGCATCGCGAAGGCGCGCTACGGCGAGGCCAAGCGCTTCAACTTCGAAGCTCCCCTCACCCAGCTCGTCTGGCTCACGTCGATCATCTCGATCGCCATCACCTTCGCCGTGTCGAAGGTGCTGATTCCCGACCTCGGCGGCGATCCTTCGCTGTGGTGGAAGCTTTCGATCATCATCAGCTGTGGCACGCTCGCCGGTGCCGTCATCCCCGAGCTCGTCAAGGTCTTCACTTCGACGGAGAGCGGCCACGTCGACGAGGTCGTGCAGGCCTCGAAGGAGGGCGGCGCTTCGCTCAACGTGCTCGCCGGTCTCACGGCGGGCAACTTCAGCGCCTATTGGCTGGGGCTCACGATGATGGGCCTGATGGCCGTGTCCTATGTGGTCGCCCAGGGCGGCCTCGACGTGCTGATGCTTGCGCCCTCCGTGTTCGCGTTCGGCCTCGTGGCCTTCGGCTTTCTCGGCATGGGTCCGGTGACCATCGCCGTCGACAGCTACGGTCCCGTGACCGACAACGCCCAGTCGGTGTACGAGCTGTCGCTCATCGAGCAGATCAAGGGCATCAAGAACGAGATCAAGTCGAAGTTTGGCTTCGACGCAGACTTCGACTCCGCGAAGGACTTGCTCGAGGAGAACGACGGCGCTGGCAATACGTTCAAGGCGACGGCCAAGCCCGTGTTGATCGGGACCGCCGTCGTCGGGGCCACGACCATGATCTTCTCCATCGTCGTAGTGCTCACCGACAAGCTCACGTCGAACCTCGACAAGCTGTCGATCCTGCACCCGCCGTTTCTGTTCGGTCTGATCATTGGTGGCGCAACCATCTACTGGTTCACCGGCGCTACCACCCAAGCCGTGTCGACCGGCGCCTACCGTGCGGTGGAGTTCATAAATGCCAACATCAAGCTCGAAGGCGTGGAGAGGGCGTCCAT
>CAYNOM010000317.1:0-5317 GCA_964398415.1 uncultured Polyangiales bacterium
TGCCCGAGGAGGAACGCGTGAACAGAGAGCGGCTTTTCGGACTCATGCTCGTGCTCGTGTCGGCGCTGACGATCCCGGTCCACGCGCAGTATTACGAGGGCGACCAAGACTACGAGCTCACGCCCTACGGCTATCGCGATCACACGGGCTTCTTCTCCCACATCGACATCTCGGTGGGCTGGTCGACGGCCTTCGCGGAGTACGGCACCATCGAGATCGACAACACGGGCATCGGCACGGCCTTCAACCTCGCCCTCGGCGGCAGTGTGATGCCGCGCCTCGCGGTGCACTTCAGCTTGTTCAACTTCGACACGCTCAATGCCGACCTCGTGATCGACGGGACGAAGCAGCGCGGAGTCGACGGCGGCATCACCTCCACGGTCATCGGCGGCGGCGCCACCTACTACCTGCCCTTCAACCTGTACTTCAGCGGCGCGCTCGGCGTGGCGTTCTCCGCCATCGTCGATGGCGCTGGCGACGGCGTGGGGCTCAAGCCGGGGCTCGGCGCGCGCGCGGCGGTGGGCTACGAGTGGTGGGTGGGGCACGCCTGGGGCCTGGGCGTTGCCGCGCAGGTCCAGTACTTCCGGGCCAAGGACGACGACCTCGTCGAAGAGCCGGTGTGGCAGGGCCTGTCGATAGGGCCGGCGTTCAGCGCGACCTCGAACTGATCCCCCACCGCGTGACCTCGCACGCAGCCGCTCTGAAAAGCTGTACGCACAGCGCAAGCGCTCGTCCACGAGCTCACCGTTCCTGCGTTTTGTCGTTGTCTTGCGTTGTCTCACTTGCCTATGGTCGCGGCATCGCGTGCGGCGGAGCACGCGGGCTTCTCGGAGATTGACTTATGGCAAGGCAAGAGTGGATGCGCGGCGCCTTGGCGCTCGCGATGATGACCGTTTTCGCGTGCGGGCGCGCCGACTCGGACTCGGACGAAGGCTCGGACACAAGTCCGTCGACCAAGGGCCCCGGCGGCGGTTCCGGCACGAACGGCAGCTCCGGGCAAGACGGCGTGAATGGGGACAACACGGGGGCATCGTGCAGCGCTGGGGAGGCCCAGGCCTGCTCTTGCGCAGACGGAGCGTCAGGCACCCAGAGCTGCGAAAGCGGTAGCTTTGGCGCGTGCAGTTGCGCCGGCACCGGAGATGCTTGTAGCTCCCAGTTTCAGCAGTGTGCCTGCGACGACGGCTCGATGGGCGGGCAGGTGTGCCAGAACGGGGTGTGGGGCGAATGCATGTGCTTTGCGCAGGGTGACGCGAGCATCCCCGACTTCGGTGAGGCCATGCCGTGCCCCACCGATTTCACCTGTCAGTCGCTCGGGGGCGGCATGGGCGGTGGCGGCATGGGCGGTGGCGCGCCGATGGGGGCGCCGTCCGGCTTCTGCGTGCCTGCCGCCATGGGCGGTGGTGGCTTCGCGTTGCCGCCCACCTGCACCACGGACGACGACTGCGACGCGGCCGGCCTGGCGGGTGTCACCTGCACCTCGTTCATGGGCTTCTTGAGCGCCTGCGTCCAGAACTGCGAGCCCTGACGCTCGCCCGCACCCCGCGCTGCGCTCAGGCGTGCGAGTCGATGACGACCTCGTGCATCTCGAGTGAAGCTGGGCCGGCGTACATCTCGGGCGGTGGCGTGTCGCGGTGGGCCGCCTTGAAGCTTTCGCTCTTCGTCCAGGCCCAGAACGCCTCCTGCGACTGCCACCACGTCTGCACGAGGTACAGCTTGCCCGTGGGCAAGGGCTGGCTGTCGCCGCCCTGACCGTCACGCTTCTTCTCGACGGGGCGCAGCACGGTCATGCGCACGAAGCCTGGTTCCTGCTCGATCAGGCCCGCGCGCCTCGCAAAGCGCGCCTCGAGCTCGGTCTCGTGACCGGGATTGATGTTGAGGCGATTGGTGACGAGAAACATGGCATTTCCTCAAAACGCGTAGAAGTGAAGGGGCTGCGAAGCACCCTCGCTCACGGTGTAGTACCCACGGCCATCGGCCGCGACCCCAAGCGACTCGCCCTGCATCTCGGCGGCGAGGGGCTGGCTGCAGCCTTCGGCAGCAAAGGCGCTCTCGAGGGGACGCGCCGGATCGCGCGGCCAGTAGGTGACCCCGAAGTAGGTGCGCACGAAGAGGCCCGTGCCGTCTGGCAGCACATCGCCCGCCACTGCGGCGAGCTGGCCCGACGAGCCTACCTTCACCGCGCGCGCGCTCGATGCGCCGGCGGCAGGGGCCGCGATGCGGTACACGCCGCCCGACAGGTCCTTCACGACGATGTAGAGATCAGACGTTTGTGGATCGACGAGCAGCGTCTCCGCATCGTGCGCACCATCTGCGTAGGTGACGTCGATGCGATCGGCCGCCGCGATCAGGGTGGTGCCGCGGCTCAGCTTGGGCTCGGCGATGCGATAGATCTGCACCGACTTGCGCACGGCGTTGTTGTCACCGATGTCGGCGATGTAGAGGTAGCTCACGCCTGCTCTGGGTCCTGGTCCGATGGCGATGTCCTCCCAGTCGACGGCCTCGGCACCCGACACGCGCACGATGCCGGCGTCGCTCCCGTCGCTGTTCACGGCGAACAGGCGCGCGCTGTCACCCGAGTCGTTGTGCAGCCAAAGAACGCCGGGGTTCGTCCGGCTGGCGACGAGACCCGACGCTTCGTCGAGGGCAGGGTGAGCGAGGGTGCCCCGTGCCACGCCGGGCTGGGTCGCGGGACACGGGGTCGCGCTCTCGGATGCGCCATCGACGGCGGCGTCTGCTGCGCTCCCCGCGCCGGTAAGGCCCTCATCCTTGGTGCTCCCACTTTCGGCGTTGCCGTCGCCTCGAAGAGCAGCCTCTCCGGCGTCGGCTCCCTGGGAGGGCCGCCCCGCGTCTGGCATGGCGCCCCTGTCTTTGGTGCCCATGCAGGCCGTGCAAAGCACGAGGCAGAGCACGAGGCAGGTGACGAACCAACGACCACTCGGCATGGGTGCACTCTACCGCGCTTCGCGGAGCCTGCGACCCCGCTCAGAAGGACACGCCGTTCGGGTTGTCGGCCGGCAAGGCCACCGCCATCAGCCCGATGCGCTCGCCCCGCTGCGCCTTGTACTGTCCGTAGTAGCCGAGCACGCGGCGCACGTAGCGCTTCGTCTCGGAGAACGGAATGCGCTCGAGAAACGCATCGAGCGGTACGTGCTCGCCGTAGGTGCGAATCCAGCGCCGCACGTTGTGGGGGCCGCCGTTGTAGCTGGCGATGGCTAGCGGGAGGTGGCCGTTCATGCGCTCGAGCAGCGAGCTCAGGTACCACGCCGCGTACTCGAGGTTGGTCTGCGGATCGAGCAGGTCGGTCGTCGTGCGCCCTCGTTCTCCGAGCTGATCCGCGATCAGGCGCCCGGTGCGCGGCATGATCTGCATCAGGCCCACCGCGCCCGCGTGCGACACGATGCGGCGCTGGTACACGCTCTCCACGCGCATGACGGCAAACAGGAGATCGGGATCGACGCCATACTTGCGGGCCGCCTGCGCCACCTCTTGGGCGTAGGGATGGGGGTGGCTCTCGGACCACTCCGGGCCGCCGAAGAACGTGGCCGTGCCCCAGTCGCCGAGGGCGCTCGCCGCACGCGCCAGCGATTTCCTCGCTTCGAGCTTGAGCGCGAGCCGCGCGCGTCGCGTCGCGGCATCGGGGACCGGTCGCGTGATGCCTGCGCCGCGATAGACGGCCACGAGCCCGGCGCGCAGCGCAGGCCTGCGCGCTGCTGCACGGTAGGCGAGGTAGGCCTCGTGGATCTCGTCGGAGGCCGAGTCGAGCTCACCCAAACGCACCAGCGACAACGCGCGGCCGAGCCACGGATAGGCCGCCCCATGGTCTTCGATCACGCGCGACAGCTGTTCGCTGGCGCCCGCGATGTCCGGGCCAAGCTCGACCTCGAGCGCACGAAGCGCCTCCGCGTGGTTCAGTGCGGTCTCCGTCTCGCCTTCGAGCGCGCGCACGCGCTGCTCGGCCCAGTTGCCGTAGAAGCGCGTGGTGCTCCGGTCTTCCGCCATCACCTGTTTCAGCTCGACGAGGGCGGCTTCGGTCTTGCCGAGGCGCTCGAGCGCCCGCGCGTAGTGATAGCGAGCGGCAGTCTGAAGACTTGGCTGATCGAGCAACGTCGCGGCCAGCTCGACGAGAGCCTCGTCGCTGGCGCTGCCCGCTGCGGTGACGAGGGCTTCGAAGCGCAGCTTGGGCGGGATCTTGTTGCCGCGACGCAGAACCTCGCGCGTCAGCGCGTCGGCGACGTCGAGCATCTGCGCCGCGGACGCCCCTTCGAGGGCGCGCATCAGCTGAAACGAGGAGAGCCTCTCGAGGCGTGGTCGCTTGCCCAAGATCGCGTGCACCCGCTGAGCAGTGCGAGCTTTCTGCTCCTCAGCCGACTCGTCCACGGGCCGCGGCACAGACGCATCCACGCGGTCGAGCTGCGCCCGTAGCGCCTCGAGGGCGTGACGCTGCTCGCTGCTCAGGCGCAGGCTCTCGAGGTCGGAGAGCGCCTCACGGGCCAGCTCCACGGGACCCGAGCGGACGAGTCGCTCGCTGCGTTCGAAGCGCTCTTGGGTCGTCAGCGCCGGGACGCGTACGCCCTGCGCCGCGAGGGCGGTCATGCGTATGCGGGCTTCGGCGGCGACCGGGTAGCCCGGCAGCGTGAGATCGAGCATGCGGTAGAGGCTGGCAGCGCCGCGGAGGTTGCCCTGGGCTTCGCGCAGCTGCGCCTGGAGCAGCCGCAGGGTAGGCGCCTCGGGCAGCTCGGGGTAGCGCCGCAGCAGCGTGGTCAGCTCCTTTTCTGCGCTCGGATCCTCGGAGACGAGTAGGGCGGTCACCCGCCGCGTGTGGGCCAGTGCCGAGAGGTCTGCGTTGATGCTGGAGAGGGCGTGGCCGTAGGCCGTGGCAGCGCGCGCTGGATCGCCCGCGATCTCGTGCAGCTCGCCCCGCATCATCGCAACGTGGTCGGAAAGCTCGGGCAGGCTCGCTTCGACGACCCGATAGTGGAGCAAGGCATCGTCGTACAGCCTGCGCGTCGTCAGCTCCCGGGCCCGATCGAGCGAGTGCTTCGCGGCTTCGACGGCCGCCTCCTCGGGCGCGCGTCCCGACACCGGCGCGCACAGCCCCATACTTGGAGGCCTGAGTACGTGCGTGAGCGGGGAGGGGACGCACATCTGGGTGTCCATGCCGTCGGCCGTGTCCGACCACCACACCGTTTCCGGCACGAGGCACATCGGAGGCTCCGCAGCGGCGTCCGCCGGCCACGAGAGTAGAACGGCGAACGATGCAAAGAGCCCTCCGCGAACATTCACCCGCGAAGCTCCCATACCCTTCATCCTGAGGGCT
>CAYNOM010000317.1:5417-7322 GCA_964398415.1 uncultured Polyangiales bacterium
CAGGTCAGAGGCCGAGATTCTTCTTGATGCGCGGCAGCGGTGCTTCGGTGTTTGGCGCGAAGGCTTCGCCGCGGATGGTGTCGCAGGCCTGAATGTAGCGGGCGGCGGCTTCGATGCGCACCTCGTCCGGGATCGCTGGGATGGGGCCGTCGCCCTTGAAGCCCTGCTCGCCGAGCCAGCGCCGCACGTAGTCCTTGTCGAAGCTCTTCGGGTCCTCGCCCGACTCGAACGCTTGCGGGTAGGTGTCGGCGAGCCAGAAGCGCGAGGAGTCGGCGGTGTGGATCTCGTCGATGACGACGATCTTGCCGTCCTTCGTGCGTCCGAACTCGTACTTGGTGTCGACGAGGATCAGGCCCCGCGACGCACACACCTTCTGCCCGTGCTCGAACAGCGCCATGGCGTAGGCCGAGGCCTCGTCGAAGTCGCGCGCGCTCACCGCGCCCATGGCGATGATCTCCTCGCGCGACACGCTCACGTCGTGGTCGCCGTGCTCGGCCTTGGTGCTCGGCGTGAGAATCGGCTTTTCGAGGCGCTGGTGTTTCTTCAGCCCGTCGGGCAGGCGATGGCCGCAGAACTCGCGCACACCCTTGGCGTAGTGCGTCCAGATGCTGGTCGAGGTGTTGCCCGTGACGTAGGCGCGCACGATCATCTCGACCTTGAGCGGCTCGCACTCCATGCCGATCATCACGTTGGGATCGGGCACGTCGATGACGTGATTCGGCACGATGCCCTTCGTCTCCTCGAACCACCAAGCCGCCAGCGAGTTGAGCACCTGGCCCTTGTAGGGCAATGTGCCGAGCACGCGGTCGAAGGCGCTGATGCGGTCGGTGACGACCAGAATGCGACGCCCATCCGGGGTGGAGTAGTTGTCGCGTACCTTGCCTTCGTACTTGTGCCCGAGGCCCGGGAAATCCGTGCCATCCAGCGTCTTCGAAAGCCCCTCGCGCAGGATGTCGTGGCTGACCGTCATGTGCCGCGTCCTTCCTTCTTCGTGAAAGTGGTTCAGTCTCGCTTCGGCACGCTCGAGAGCGCGCGATCGATGATCGTGTCGCAGTGCGCGAGCGCGTGGGCGAGATCGAACTGGGCGTCGATCTGCTCCTCGCTCAAGCGTGCGCGGATGTCCGCGTCGGTCTTGAGCAACTCGCGGAAGTCACCTTCGCCGTGGAAGGCCTTCATGGCGTTACGCTGCACGAGCACGTAGCCATCCTGCCGGCCCATGCCGGTGCCGACGAGCGAGAGCAGGATGCCCTCACTCGCCCACAGCCCGCCCGTGCGGTCGAGGTTGTGCTTCAGCTTGTCGGGGTAGACGACGAGCTTTTCGATCACCGAGCGCGTGCGATCGAGCATGAAGCCGAGGGTTGCCGTGGCATCGGGTAGCAGCATGCGCTCGACTGACGAGTGGCTGATGTCGCGCTCGTGCCACAGGGCCACGTTTTCCAGCATCGGGACGACCGCGGCGCGCACGACGCGGGCCAGGCCGCACAGGTTCTCCGTGAGCACGGGGTTTCGCTTGTGCGGCATGGCGCTCGAGCCCTTCTGGCCCGGGTTGAAGAACTCCTCGGCCTCGCCCACCTCGGTGCGCTGGAAGTGGCGCACGTTCGTCGCGAAACGCTCGATCGCGGAGGCCATGGTGGCCATGGCGTTGGCGAAGGCGGCGTATCTATCGCGAGCCACGACCTGCGTCGCCACCGTCTCGGGTGTGAGGCCGAGCTTCGTCAGGGCCTCGAGCTCGAGGGCGGGCGTGAGGTGCGCGTAGGTGCCCACGGCGCCGGCGATCTTGCCCACGGCGATCTCACCGCGCGCCACAGTCAGGCGCGCGTGGCAGCGGGCGAGCTCGGCGTAGTGGCCGGCGAGGATCAGGCCGAAGGTCACCGGCTCGGCGTGGATGCCGTGGGAGCGACCGAT
>CAYNOM010000318.1:0-7307 GCA_964398415.1 uncultured Polyangiales bacterium
TCGACCATGGTCTCGACCTGCACGCCGAGGGCTCGCGCGCGGTCGATGACGCGACCGAGGCGATTGGTCATGGACAAGAGCAGAAGCCCCACGCCGCTGATCATCGCCACCGGCGTGATACTGAGCTGCAGAATCCGCGCGAGCTGGTCGATGGCGTCAGGGGGCATGATCCAAGGATAGCGGCGCTGGACAGACTCTGCCGCAACGGGTGCATCAAGCGCGGATGAGCGTGTCGATCTCCTGCACGAAAGCTTCGGCAAGCTGTTCGGGACAGGGCACTACCTTCGCGTCGGCGTTGACGCCCATGTGCACGTGGCCCGCGTAGGTGATGAGCGTGACGCCCAGGCCGATGTGACCCGACACAGGGGCCCACACGAGCATCTCGCGCAACGAGGCACCCGAAAGCGATACCCGTTCGGGCGGGCCCGGTACGTTGGTGGTGAGCAGCGTGGCCTTGCGGGTGAAGATCTCGAGCGCGATGTGCTCGAGCTCGGTGCTCGCCACGCCGATGGCATCGAGCACGCCGAAGGCCACAGTGGCGTCGTCTGCGCCTTTGATCGCATCCATGCCGCGCTTCACCGCGCGCACACGCTCGACCGGATCCGCGATGCCCACGGGGTACTCCAGAAACACGAGCCCGAAATGATTGCCGAGACCGGTCGTGTCCTCCTCCTGAAAGAAGACCGGCAGCATGGCGCGCAGCGTGATGGGGTCGACGAGCGCGTCGTGCGACAGCAGGTAGGCGCGAAGCGCTCCGGCGACGGCGGCGCACAGCACGTCGTTGACGGTTGCCTCGAGGCGCTTGGCCACGTCTTTGACGTCTGCGAGCGACACGGGCGGGGACCACGCCGCGAGCTTCTGGGCGCCCAGGGGCCCCTTGAGGAGGGTTGGGGTGTCTGGAGGCAGCAGCAGAAGCTTACCGAGCGTGGCGGCCTGCGATGCGGCACGCGCCGCGAGCTCGCCGAGGTGGGTGGCCTTCGCCGGACGATGGAGCCCAACCTTGGGCGGTGCCGCCACAGCCTCGTCACACATCGACAAGAGCAGGCGCACGAGAGAGACGCCGTCGCCGATGCAGTGATGAAGGCGCACGATGAGTGCCGTCCCCGAGGGCGCATCGTCGACCACGTGGACCTGCCACAGTGGCCGGGTGCGATCGAGACGCGTGCTCATCAGATCGCTGAGTAAGCTGGCGAAGGCCGCACGATCGGCGGGCGCGGGTAGACGCGTGTGATGCACGTGCCCGCGCAGGTCGAAGTCGGGGTCGTTCTCCCAGTGCGGTCTGAGCAGAGGTAAGGCGGGATCCACGGCGCGCTGCTTGAAGCGTCGATGAGGCAGAAGCCGCTCTTCGATCAGCGCCTGCACACGCTCGAAGGGCACGGGCCCGTCGAACATGAGGGCGACCGTGATCACCATCGGGTTGTCGGGACTGTCCATGCGCAGCCAGGCAGAGTCCACATGGGATAGCGGTTCACGTTCGGGCGCTTGCGACATGGTTCTCACGACTGGCGGACGTGGGCCGCCCCCCGCAGATTAGGTGCGCGCGTGGGCCGCGCTGGCAACCCACAATCCCGTGTGACGCCGTGTACTCAAGCCGGGGTGGCGACGGGAGCACTCGCCGCCTGGGCCGGCCTGGGCCGTCGTGGCGGCGGCTTGCGGCTGAGGGTCTCCGACAGCGTCCAAAGCGCCCCTGTCAGGATCATCGCGAAGTAGTCTTGGCGTGAGTTGGGCAAGATGTCGACGGCGAGTCCGGCCGCGATCATCCCGAGCCCCGCCAACATCGGCAAAGCATCCCCGCGCAGCCTGCGCGCGCGAAACCCCGCCCGAAACAGGGGCAGCACCGTGAGCAAGAGATTGAGGCCGAGCCCCGCATAGCCGAAGGCGCCAAACCACACGACCCAGGTGCCGTCGGTGACGCTGACGTCGGTGCCCTCTTCATCGAAGACGCGATTGCGTCCGTAGGCGCCCCAACCCCACATCGCCCGCTCCTGCCCCTTGGCGATGAGCACGTCTTCCTGGTCGAACCGATACTGCAGCGACGCCGCGCGCTCGGTGCTAGCCTTCGTGGCCCATTCAGTCAGCACGTACGTGGGAAACTGACCGGTGGTGCGCGCCCAGGGGTAATAGAGCACGCCCGCGCCGATCAGCACGAGGCCCAGAAACATGCGCGTGGGCTTCACGGGCCTGCGCAGCACGAGGAAAGTGGCTCCAAAGTACAGCATGGCGCCGAGGGTCTTGCAGAGCAGGAGCAGCAGGAGCAGCCCGCTGACCACGAGCCCCGGGCTGAGCTTGCCGAGCCGCCACTTCGTCGCACGCAGGGCGAGCGCGGCGGAAGCGCCGCCAAACACGAACACCGCGAGCACGAGACCGTGCACCATGAACACGGCAGGGCGGTAGCCGCCGGCTCGAATCGCCTGCGTGAAGCCAAAGGGCGCAAAGCCGTACAGCTGCGAGTGAAGCACGGGCGCCATGCGCAGCTCGTACAGGATGAAGGGCGTGTACACGAGCATGCAGCGCACGAGGACGTCGAGCAGATCGCGAAGATCACGCTCGCTGCGAAACACGCGCTGCGCCACGGCAAAGGGCAGATAGGAGTCGAGCCAGAACGAGATGGTCAGCGCGAGCATGTCGCGGAAGGTGTGTCCGGGCAGCTCGGTCTTGCCGTAGTAGAGCGTGTCGCCGTTGGTGCTGATCGACATCCACAACGCGGCCAGCATCAGGCCGAAGATGATGCGGGGCATGTTGTGCCCAGGCGCTTGCTTGACCAGGTCCTTGCGATGAAAGACCTGGAGCGCGAGCCAGACGGCGAGCACGCCCATGCGGTCTTTGCCGATCGGTGGGATGAGAGGCGCGTCGAAGTCGGCACCGCACGGCAGAAACATGAGCCCGAGAAACAGCATCCACGCCGCAGTGCGGGCAGGCGAAGCCTTGCCCTTGCGCTGCGAGAACACGACGAGCACGACGAGCGGCCAGAGGTAGAGGACGAAGTGGGCAAACCCGTTAGCCACATGCCCTCCCCGCTCGCGCGCGTGCGCCGTCCGCCACAGCGCGCCTCAAAAGTCCGGTAGCACCCATGTGAACACGGTGCCGAGGCCGTAGCCGAAGGCCAAGAACGCGGGCGCCAAGAGCTCGCGATGCAGTTTGAAGAAGCCGCGCGGGCGCGCCGCTGGCCAGAGCAGGAGCAGGGCTGAGGCGCGTGCCGCGACCGTCCCCCAGAGCAACCCCGCGGCGCCGCCGTAGTGGTAGCCCACGGGCATCGCGCTGACCATGGCGATCGAGACCACCACGTTGCGTCGGAAGCCGAAGGAGCTGAGGCCGATGGCGAAGAAGCATGTCTCGCACGCCGTCGCGACCAGGGAGACCGAGGTGCGCGCCGCGATCACCTGCAGCATCGGGCCCGCGCCCGCGTAGCGATCATCGTACAGAAAGTTGATCACCCAGCTGGCCATGGCGGCGAGCCCGCCCACGGCGGTTTGTCCGATGGCGTCGTAGTAGAAGCGCAGCCGATAGTAGACCTTGCCGAACTCGGCGGGCGTCTTGTTGTGGGCCTCGGCCAGGATGGGATAGAGCACCGAGTGCGTGACGCGGTTCGCGAGCGCCTCGGGCATCTCGGCGAAGCCCAATGCCACGTTGTAGAGGCCTACCTGCGCCGCGCCGAGCAGCCGCTGCATCAGGCCCTGATCGCTACGGTTGGCCACCACGGTGAGCGCGGAAGACATGAAGATCCAGCGACCGAACCGCAGGATCGCGCCCATGTGCTCGCGATCGAGGTGCAGCCTGTCCCGGTGGTCTGTGCCCGGCAGAAAGTGCGTCGCGACGACGTGCACGATCGCGCTGAAAATCATGCCCCCGAGCAGCGCGATGACCCCGAAGCCGTAGTAGGCACCGATCACGTTCACCGGCACGGCCAAGGCCTGGACGATGAGCTCGAGGCGAATCAGCGGCATCACATGCACGCGGCGCCGCAACGTGAACACGCGCGAAGACACGAGGCCATGCAGGCCCGTCGCCAGGCTCGCCGTGGGCAGAATCCACAGAAGACGTGGTTCTTTGAGCAGGATCGCCGCGGGATAGGTAGCGATCCACATCGCGACCATCAGCCCGACGCCCTGGATGACCTGCAGCGTCCACGCGGTGTTGAGGTAGTCGTCGTCGTCGCCGTCAGCGCTCGAGATCACGGCCTGGGTGATGCCCACGTCCGAGATCATCGCGAGGCTGTAACTGACCAGGGAGACCATGGCCATCAAGCCGAAGGCCTCAGGCGCGAGCAGGCGCGTGAGCACGAGGTTCGAGCCGAGGCGCACGACCTGACTGGTGCCAAAGCCGGCCGTCTCCCAAAAAGCGCCGCCAGCCGCCTTCTTCAGCGCTCCGGTTTGCGGCGCGACAGGGGCATCAGGCACAGCGGAGTCGGCTTCGGACAAGGAGCTCCTTCGGGGACCAGGACGCGGGCCCGGCGAGGCCGCCGAGTCTACGGGACACGTCCCGTTCAGTCCAAGCATCGCACGAGCTCACCGGGGGTGGCGGGCTCTCGCGCGCCCGGTCGTGGTCGTGGCCCTGAGCGCCCTCCCCGACTTTTCCCGGCCCAACGGTCGGTTTCCCGGCCCAACGGTCGATGCGCTGCGTATAGCCAGCGCGCGGCACGGGTTCGCGCACTGGAGGCGCTGGTGAATCGCTTGGGTTGGATTCTCGTGCTCACGTCCCTGGGCTGGGCGGGGTGCTCTGGAGGGTTTCGTGGCGAGCCATGGCTCATCGATGGCGAGGTCGACGGCGGGGTCCGGCTGCGGCCCATTCACGTGGCGTCGCCCGGCCCCACCACCGAGCCCGTGCTCGAGCCCGGAAGCCCCATCGCCTCAAACGGCTCGGGAGACTTCCAGTGGGTCGAAGAGCCGCGCATCGTGCACTTCGGCGAGCCCAACCTCGTCGGGGCAGACGATCCTGAGCGCGCCGAGAAGCTGGGCCTCGGCTACGCCGTTCGCTTCAGCGACGCCCCAGCAGGCGCGCGCAACCTCCTCATCATGCTCGAGGGCGGCAACGGCTGCCTCAACGAAGCCATCTGCGACCGTACCTTCCATCCGCGCGGCGTCGGCAGCATCGAGGCGCAGGAGCTGAAGAGGCGCGGCCTCCTCGATCCGACCGGCATTCCTCGGGACGAGCTCCCGCTCGCGGTGCTGCGCGCGCAGTCCATCGGCGACGTGTTCGCCGCCGACATCTTTGCGGACGCCCCAGAGAACCCTTTCGCGGGCTGGAGCTATGCGTTCCTCCCGTACCTCTCGGGCGACAACTGGATGGGTGACAACGACCACGACGTGGTGTTCTACAACCACCGTGAAGACACGGTGCAAGACACCGACGCGAGTGGCGCCACCGTGGATGTGCCGCGTCCGCGCAATGGCGACGGTTCGGTCGACGTTCCCGCCTCGAAGCTGGGTAAGCGCTACCGCTTCCGCGGGCGGCCCAACGTGCGCGCCATCCTTTCGCGCCTCGTGCCGAGCTTTCCGAACGTGGAGCGCGTCGTCATCGCCGGCTATAGCGCGGGCGGGCTCGGCGCCGAGCTCAACTTCGAGCGCATCACGCTCGCCTTTCGCGCGCAGAATCCGAACGTGCGCACGGCGCTGCTCGCCGACTCCGGCTTCTGGATCCGCGATCAAGTCGAGCCCGCCACGACCTCGGCCGAGATCACCGGCATGGCGAGCTGCGCGCAGAAGCGCATGCGCGACCTGTTCCGCTATGACCGCGGTCTACCCTCCGGCTGCACCGCTTGCTTCAGTTCGCGCGGAACGTTCGCCGAGGCGTTGGTGACGCACCTGACGAAGACCTATCCCACGACCCAGTGGGCGCAGGTGATGAGCCCAGGCGACGAGACGCTGCAGGCGGTGCTCGCCACGGGCAAGGTCGCGCAGGACGCGGACGGGGTATCCGTCGCCTGCGGACGCATCGACTATGCGCCGAGTCTGTTCGACGTGGGCTTCTACAGGGTGCCACTAGGCACCATGAACAAGCAGATGGTTGCCTTCGACCGTTGGCTCGCGGGTACGCTCGGTGCGACCGAGACGAGCGTCATGCAAGTCACGCCCATCTCCGACCATCCGCAGGGCAAGGGGGCAGAAAACCACGTCTGGTTGCTGTGGCCAGGGCTCGTGCTCGACACCACGAAGAGCCGCGGATGCTCGCCGCCGGACGAAAGCTGCAAGTCCGAGGTAAGTCTGCTCGAATACCTCACGTCGTTCGTGGACGCGATCTGACGGCGAGAGTGCTTGGTGCCCCAAGGGACGTGCTCCTTTGACGCTCGGCGCGAGAGCGCGCTCGTCCTCAAAGAGCGGGCAGGCAGGCAATGCGGGCGCGCATGCGCGGCAGGAGCGACCCATCGCGCTCCGCGAACACCGCGAGCCACGGGATGACCTGGAGGTTGCGCACGAGGCCGAGCTCCCGCACCAGCGCCGGGTCGAGGGGGCCGTCGTAGGCCGCGCACATGGACTCGATGGCCTCGCGCTCCTCGCCGAACAGCTCGAGGCGCGAGCGCAGCGCCGCGATGTCGTACTCGACGGGTCCGAGGAAGGCGTCCTCCCAGTCCGTCCACAGCGGGCCGCTCGCCGTGGATATGACGTTGCGCACGTGGGCGTCCCCGTGCACCGCCTGAAACGATTGGCTCTCGCGCGCCGAGCGCTCCACGATGGCCTCGCCCCGGGTCCAGGCGCGCTCCAGGCGGCGCCGCTCGCCGGCATCGAGCGTGGCACTGCGCAGGGCGCGATCGAGCGCCGCGCTCGCCTCGGTCCAGGCTCCCCATACGGGCAGGCTCTCCGCAGGGTAGTCGCGCAACGCGCAGTGCAGCGCGGCGAGCTCAGCCCCCGCGAGCTGCGGATCGGCGGGCTCCGGACGCACGTCCTCCAACTCCCAGAAACTGACCACGAGCCCCCCTCGCTCGAAGGGTCCGGGGGCGATGCGCTCACTCGGGCGCGTCACGCGGCGACCTCGTGCAGTCAGAAAGCGCGAAAGGCTCACCTCACGCGCGAGGTACGCCGTCCCCGCGCGCACCGCCGACTCGGCCAAGGCCACGCGGGCCACGATCCGGTGGGGGCTCAGCCGGAGCACGAGGTTGCTGCGCTCGGCCAGCGTCTCGGGCACGCACGCGAGCCCCTGCTCGAGCGCGAGCTCGATCACCACCTGCAGCGCGAAGTCCCTGGTTGGCACAGCGTGGAAGCGTAGCCGCGCTGGAGGCCAGGACCACATGGCGGGCGCACCGAGGCCCTTGCCGGCCATGCGACCCGGCCATGCGACCATGCGACGACGGTCCTCTAAAGTTCCACTATCTG
>CAYNOM010000319.1:0-6017 GCA_964398415.1 uncultured Polyangiales bacterium
CATCGACTCGTGAGGCAGAGGAGGGGTGCTGCATAGGGCCACGATAAGGGGCCTCGCGTTCGAAGTGTCATGGTAATTTTGCGATCTGCGCAGAAATTACGGGGCAACGAAGTGCGCCCCACACAAAATCGTAGATCCTTTGGTTTCAGCGGAGTCCTCGCGTCGAGCGCACCTCGGCCCAGGAGGTGCGGCGACGTGGCCGTCGCCCCCTCACGTGGCAGCGTCGACAGCTCGCGCGTGCTCAGGCGTTGAGCTTGGGCGAAACCGGCAAGATGGGCGCCCAATTCAAGCGGAACAGCAGGTCGTCGGGGATGCGGATGCCGCGGTCGCTGAACACCAAGGCGTTTTGCTCCGAGCCTTCGTGACGCTCGCCCACGAAGAGGATGCCTTCGCCTTGGGGGTTGTAGCCGAGCTGAACGATGGCGTTCTGCCGCCACAGGCCGTTGTCGCCGACCTTCAGATCCTCGGGCAGGGTGTAGAAGCCCTCTGCCGGCAGACGCTTGAGCGTGCGCTCCCACAGCACGTCGGCCATGGGCGTGGTGGGCTCGCCCCAGTACCAGCGGTTGTGCACGTTGCGTCCGGGCCGTACCACGAACTGTTCGCCTTCGCCTGCGTCGCCCACGAACACCAGGGCGTTGGCGGGAACCTTGTCTGCGGCATAGGGGTGAGCTTGGGTCGTGCGGTACAGGCCGGTCTGGATGGTCATAGGGCCGAAAGATAGCAGGCGGGTCCGGCCCTTTACAGCAGCGGCGCGAGAAACTGACCCGTGAGCGATGCGCGTTGTTTCGCCACCGCTTCCGGGGTGCCCTCGGCCACGATACGCCCGCCCGCTTCGCCGCCCTCCGGGCCGAGATCGATGACCCAGTCGGCACACTTCACCACGTCGAGGTTGTGCTCGATCACGAGCACGGTGTTGCCCGCGTCGACCAGCTTCTGCAGCACGCCGAGCAGGTGGGCGACGTCGGCGAAATGCAGGCCCGTGGTGGGCTCGTCGAGCAAGTACAGGGTGCGCCCGGTTTGGCGCTTCGACAGCTCGCGGCTGAGCTTCACGCGCTGGGCCTCGCCGCCGCTGAGCGTGGTCGCAGGCTGACCCATCTTCACGTAGCCCAGGCCCACCTCACACAGCGTCTCGAGGATGCGCGCGAGGCTCGGGTGCGCAGCGAAGAGCTCGAGACAGTCTGCGATGTCGGTCTCGAGCACGTCGTGGATGCTCTTGCCCTTGTAGTGCACGGACAGGGTTTGCTCGTTGTAGCGCTTGCCTTCGCACACCTCGCAGGGGACGTAGACGTCGGCGAGAAAGTGCATCTCGACCTTCACGACGCCGTCGCCCGAGCAGGCCTCGCAGCGACCGCCCTTGACGTTGAAGGAGAAGCGGCCGGGGCCAAAGCCGCGCGCACGCGACTCGGGCAGGCTCGCGAACACGCTGCGAATCTCGTCGAAGGCTTTGGTATAGGTGCCGGGATTGCTGCGCGGTGTGCGTCCGATGGGGCGCTGATCGATGGCGATCACCTTGTCGAGCGCGTCGAGCCCATCGATGCCGTCGTGCTTGCCCACGCGTACGGCGGATCCGTGCAGGTTTTTCTCGAGCGCAGGCAGCAGAATGCCGTTGATGAGCGAGCTCTTGCCGGCGCCGCTCACGCCGGTGACGGCCACGAAGCAGCCGAGCGGAATGCCCACGTCGATGCCCTTCAGGTTGTGCTCGCGCGCGCCGCGCACGCTGAGCTTGCCGCGGGCAGGCCGTCGCGCGCCTGGCACGTCGATGCGCCGCGCACCCGACAAGAACTGACCTGTGATGCTGTGCTTGTCACGGACGAGCGCCGCGGGCGTGCCGCTGAAGGTGACCTTGCCACCGAGGTGCCCCGCGCCCGGCCCGAAATCGACCACGTGATCGGCTGCGCGAATCGTGTCTTCGTCGTGCTCGACCACGATCACCGTGTTGCCGAGGTCGCGCAGTCTGCTCAGGGTGTCGATCAGGCGTCGGTTGTCGCGCTGGTGCAGCCCGATGCTCGGC
Organism: uncultured Polyangiales bacterium; assembly: GCA_964398415.1. Classification (GTDB taxonomy): domain Bacteria; phylum Myxococcota_A; class Polyangia; order Polyangiales; family DASUME01; genus DASUME01. The sequence goes on from CAYNOM010000319.1 coordinate 2,012, forward strand.
TCGTCGAGCACGTACATCACGCCGCTGAGCTCGCTGCCGAGCTGGGTTGCCAGGCGCACGCGCTGCGCCTCGCCGCCGCTGAGCGTGGGGCCCGTGCGATCGAGGGCCAGGTAGTCGAGCCCCACATCGAGCAGAAACGACAGCCGTCGCTCGATCTCGCGCAGCGCGCCCTCGGCGATTTGCCGCTGGGCCTTCGTGAGCGAGAGCTGCGAGAAGTGCATGTGAGCCTCGCGGACGGTTTTCTCGGTGACCTCCGCGATCGACTCCGTGCCGACACGTACGGCGAGCGACTCGGGACGCAGGCGCTTGCCACCGCAGGCATCGCAGCCAGCTTCGCTCATGAACTTGCGATAGTGCTCGCGCATGGGCTCCGAGCTCGTCTCGCGATAGCGGCGCATCAGGCTGTTCAGGATGCCCTCGAAGCGCACCCCCCAGCTGCCGTGGCTCTCGCTGCCCTCCTTGCCCCAGGTGACGCGGATCTTCTTGTCGCCGAGGCCGTACAGCACCTGCTGCTGCTTCGTCTTCGAGAGCTTGTTCCAGGGCGTGTCGAGGTCGACCTTGCAGGCCTGGGCCATGGCGTCGATGATGCGGAACGTCCAGCCTTCGCCGCGTTCGACCGAGGTGCGCCAGGGCGCGATCGCACCGCCGCGGATCGACAGGGTGCGGTCTGGGATCACGAGCTCGGGGTCGACCTCCATGCGCATGCCGAGCCCGTTGCACTCGGGGCACATGCCGAGGGGGCTGTTGAACGAAAACGACTGCGGCGAAGGCGCGGGAAAGCTGTGCCCGCAGCAGGCGCGCTGCTCGCTGAAGGTGAGGGGCTCGGACTTGCGCCCGGCCTCGCCATCGACGTCTTCGATGACGAGCTCGCCCTTGCCCTCGCGCAAGGCCTGCTCGACGCTCTCGGTGATGCGCGCGCGATCACTCGACGTGACGGTGACGCGATCGACGAGCAGCTCGATGTTGTGCTTCAGCTTCTTGTCGAGCGCAGGCGCGGCATCCAGGCGGTGCACCGTGCCGTCGACGCGCACCCGCGCGAAGCCGCGCGTCGCGAGGTCTTTGAACAGGTCCTTGAACTCGCCCTTCCTGTGGACCACGAGCGGCGCGAGCACGTACAGGCGCTTGCCCTCGGGCAACGACAGCACCTCGCGCACGATCTCCTCGGAGCTCTGTCCCTTCACGGGCTTTCCGCATTGGTGGCAGTGCTGGGTGCCGACACGGGCGTAGAGCACGCGCAGGTAGTCGTAGATCTCGGTGATGGTGCCCACGGTGGAGCGCGGGTTCGTGGAGGCGCTCTTTTGCTCGATGGCGATGGTGGGCGACAGGCCCTGCAGCTTCTCGACGTGGGGCCGCTCGAGCTGGCCCAAGAACTGCCGCGCGTAGGCGCTGAGGCTCTCGATGTAGCGGCGCTGCCCCTCTGCGTAGAGCGTATCGAAGGCCAGGCTCGACTTGCCGGATCCGCTCACCCCCGTGAAGACGACGAGCGCATGCTTGGGGATCGAAAGATGATCGATGTCGAGGTTGTGCTCGCGCGCGCCGAACACCTCGATGGTGTCGGGGGCTTTCACGGGGCGCGGGGCCGTGTCGGAGCGAGGGGCTTTCGCGGAGCGCTTGGGCTGGGCGGGCATGGCGCTGCGTAGCTTGACAAATGTACAGCATCGCGCACGTGCAGATTCGTCATCCGAGCGCGATTTCACCGACTACCCCGCTAGATTGTGCGCCCATGACGCAGCCCACAGCCCGCCTCGGTCTCACTGTTCCTACGATCCCGGTCACGCCTCCCATCGCCACCAAAGCCCTCGAGCTCGCGCGCGCCCTGCGCGACAAGGGCTACGACGAGGTGTGGATGGCCGAGGTCAATGCGGCGGAGAGCTACGCGCTGGCTGGCGCGCTGAGCCAGGCGGTGCCCGACATGCGCCTCGGCACGGGCATCGTGCCGCTGCAGACGCGCACGGTGATGATGCACGCCATGGGCGCGCTGACGCTGCACGAGCTCACGGGCGGCAAGTTCACACTCGGCCTTGGCATCTCGTCGGAGAACATCGTGCGCGACTGGGCGGGGCAGCCCTTCGATCGTCCGCTCACGCGCATGCGCGAGTCGCTCACGGTGCTGCAGCGGGCGCTCGCGGGGGAGAAGGTGAGCTTCGAAGGCGAGACGCTGCGTGTGAAGAGCTTTCGCCTCGCGAGCAAGGCGGATGTGCCCATCGTGCTCGGCGCGCTCAACCCCAAGATGCTGCGGCTCGCGGGTGCCATGGCCCACGGCGTGATGCTCAACATGGTACCCGAGCACGCGCTCGATCAGGTGCTCGCCGAGGTGCGTGCGGGCGCGATCGAAGCTGGACGTGATCCGGATAGCATCCAGGTGGTGAGCCGGCTGCACGTGCACCTTGCAGCGACGCTCGCCGAAGGCCGAGATCTCGTGCGCCGCACCTTCGGGCCTTACGTCGCGACACTGGGCTACAACCGCTTCTTCCGCTGGATCGGCATGGACGAGGCGCGCCTCGTGGCGGATGCGTTCGTGCGCGGCGACAGGCAAGGAGTCGCGGCTGGGATGAGCGATGCGCTGTGCGACGCAGTGGGCGTGACCGGCCCTGAGGATCACGTACGTCAGCGCATTCGCGACTACGCAGCGCGCGGCGTCAAGGTCTGCGTCATCAATCCCATCTCGCCTGATCCTGTGCAGCAGCGCGCCACGTTCGAAACCCTCGCCGACGTGCTGCGCTGAGCGCGCAGGTGGTGGCTTTCAGCACAAAGGAAGCCTCCAGGGCCTCGCTCGCGAGCGAGCAGATTGTTTGCAGATTTCGCTGAACGTGGTCGCGGCGTCCGCAGCGCGTCCCACGGGTGCGTTCGATTGACCTGGGAGGGGCGGTCGCCCTCCTGCTAGCCCTTAGCTTCCCCAAAGAACATTGCTGAGAGGACCTTCGCCATGAAGAAGACACTGTGGACATGCGCGCTCGCACTGAGTGCAGGTTGGCTCTTTCCAGCGGTGAGCTCGGCCCAGGTGACTGAAGGCGACCTGCGCCTTGCGCTCGACACCTCGCTGTTCTCGTTCAACGCGAACCGCGTGTCGGGAAGCGTGGCCGGTCGCGACGTCGTCACCAAGGACAACGTCACGACCTTCGGACCAGGCGTAGGTGGTCCGGGATTCGGAGGCGGCGGCCTTGCGGTAGGTTACGCGGTCGCGTCGGGTTACCTCATCCCCACGTTGCGCTTCGGTCTCGCGCGTCTCGGTAGCACTCAGCGCACCGACGTCGATGGCGATCAGTCGGGTCCTGAGCAGCGGACGAGCGCGACCCAGCTCGAGCTGAATCCGCTACTCGAGGTGGCGTTTCTGCCGGACTCGAGCTTTGTGCCCTTCGGAGCGGTCGGCTTTTCCTATGTCCACCAGTTCGCGAAGACTGAGGTCGAGACGCAGAACGGCAGGACGACGTCGACGGACTCCGATGTCCCTGGGTTTGGCCCAACGTTGGGACTCGGCTTTCACGCGTTTGCATCCGAGCGCGCGAGCTTCGACATGGGACTCACGTACCGTGCGCTGTTCCTCAAGGACGACGACACCGAGGACAGCCTCGAAGCGATGGGGTTTCGCGACGTCGCGCTGCGCGAGCACATGCTGGCGTTGACCCTCGGCGCCTCGTTCTGGCTGTGAGCCAGGCCCTCCCGCGACCCGTCAGGGCGTGACGACGAGCTTGCCCACGGCGCGCGCGTCGATCAGGTCGGAGAAGGCCTGTGGTGCATCGGCGAGGGTATAGCGCCCCCCGATGATCGGTCGCACGTGCCCCTCCGCGCATAGCTTGGCGACGAGCTCGAGGTCTTCGACGCGCTGCGTGTGCGCGAAGACCTCGAGCCTTTGGCGCGTGAAGCGCCTGCGAAGCGAACCGAGCGCGAGCGTCGTGAGCAGACGCGGCACCGAGCCCCCCACGAGCAGATACCGCCCAGAGGGCGCGAGGGCGCGGGCGTTGTCCGAGAGCGCGCGTGAGCCCACGAAATCGACGATGCGATCGTA
>CAYNOM010000319.1:6117-7303 GCA_964398415.1 uncultured Polyangiales bacterium
GCCTCTTCGAAGGAGAGCGCGTCTGGCTTCGATGCGAGCTGATCTTCGTGGGCCAGCGCGAGCTCTGCGAGGCCGCCCCAGCGCTCGAGCACATCGCCAAACACGAGATCTCCAACGCGAAAGCGCGTGACATCGGGCCCGACCGCGTCGACACGGCCCGCGATGTCGGAGCCGAGCACGCGGTGCTTCGGTCGCGTGAGACCCCAGATGCGTGTGTAGGCCGGGCGTCCGGTGAGCAGCTCGGAGTCCGACGCATTGAGCGCCACGGCCATGATCTGGACGCGCACTTCGTGGTCTCCGGGCTCCGGCACCGTGATCTCCTCGAGCCTGAGCTGCTCAGGGCCGCCGTAGCGCGAACGGACGATGGCTCTCATGGACGCCTCCTCTGCGTTGGCTTTGCGCGCCGCTCGCCCGCAGCGTCGAGCACGCGCTCGAGCCCATCGAGCACGAGGTCGAGACCGAACTCGAACTCGGCCTGGTACGCGCGTGAGCTCTTGGCTTTCGCGCGCTTCGTCGCCTGGGCCATGAAGTGCATGAGCTCGACGATGTGGGGATAGTCGGCTGCGGAGATCTGCGGCAACATGCGATCGATTACCTGAGGGAGCTCGGCGCGCTCGTGGGGCCAAGTGGCCTCCTGAAACGCAAAGCCATAGAGGTAGCTGTCGAAGGTGAGAAAAGCGCGGTGCGCGAGCTGTACCGAAAAGCCCGCGGCGCGCAGACAGCCCTGCACAGCGTCGTGGGCGCGCAGCTGCACCGGCCCGGTGTGGCGCGACTCGATGAGCTTGGCGACCCAAGGATGCTGTACGAGCACCTCGCGAAACGACAGGCCCCGCTTGCGTAGCTCGCGCTTCCATGGGCCTTGCTCCTTGGGCGAGTACACCGCGGAGAGGACGAGCTCGACCATGCCGTTCAGGAGCTGCTCCTTGTTGGCGACGTGGTTGTAGAGCGACATGGCCTCGACGCCGAGGCTGCTCGCCAGGCTGCGCATCGAAAGCTCCTCGACGCCGTGCGCGTCGGCCAGCTCCACCGCGCGGACGAGCACGCGCTCTGGGTTCAGACGCGTTCGAGGCTCTCTCGGTTTTGTGGGCTTCTTGGGCAAAGTCGGGATCTCGGTCGTGGAATGTCTCGCATCAACAATCGAGACTTACGGTGTAAGTATGCGCAGGGCCTGGCTCGAGTGCAAGGC
>CAYNOM010000320.1:0-7287 GCA_964398415.1 uncultured Polyangiales bacterium
AACATCTATCCCTTCCACTTCTCCGACGGCGACAACTGGAGCGTCGACGACACGCTCACCTGCGTGAACCTGCTCAAGAACAAGCTGCTCCCCGTGAGCAACGTGTTCTGTTACGGGCAGGTCGAGAGCCCCTACGGCTCGGGTCAGTTCATCAAAGACCTGCGCGAGCACCTGAAGACCGACGACCGCATCATCACGAGCGAGATTCGCGATCGGGATGGCATCGTGGGCTCCATTCGCGATTTCTTGGGCAAGGGTAAGTGAGGAGCTGAGATGCCGAAGTTCGTGCAGAACACCGCACCGAACAGCGATTTGCGCGAAGCCCAACAGCAGATCGAGGGCTTTGCGCGCGAGTTTGGCCTCGACTTCTTCCCGACGCTGTTCGAGGTGCTCGACTTTCGCCAGATGAATGAGGTCGCGGCCTACGGCGGCTTTCCGACCCGCTACCCGCACTGGCGCTTCGGCATGGAGTACGAGCAGCTCTCGAAGAGCGCCGAGTACGGCCTGTCGCGCATCTACGAGATGGTCATCAACAACACGCCTTCGATCGCCTACTTGCTCGAGGGCAACAGCATGGTCGATCAGAAACTCGTGATGAGCCACGTCTACGCGCACGTCGACTTCTTCAAGAACAACTTCACCTTCCAGACCACCAATCAGGGCGTCGAGCCGCGCACGGGTGAGCCGATCCGCAAATGGATCGACACCATGGCCAACCACGGCGCCGTGGTGCGACGTTGGGCCAATCGCATCGGCATCGACCGCATCGAAGAGTTCATCGACACCTGCCTCAGCCTCGAGAACCTGATCGACGCGCGAAAGCCCTACCTGCCGAAGGAAAAGAGCCAGCTCAAGCAGCCCGAAGACCCCTTCGCCATCAAAGACGACGCCGAGGAGGTAGCGCTCTTGCGCGTCGATCGCGAGTACATGGAGTCCTACATCAATCCGGACGCCTTCGTCGCCTCGCAGCGCAAGAAGCTCGAGCAACAAAAGCTCGAAGAGCGCAAGGTGCCCGAGCGCCCCGAGCGCGATGTCATGGGCTTTCTGATCGATCACGCCCCGCTCGAGCGTTGGGAGCGCGACGTGCTCAGCATCATCCGCGAGGAGGCCTACTACTTCCTGCCGCAGATGCAGACCAAGATCATGAACGAGGGCTGGGCCACCTACTGGCACTCGCGCCTGATGACCGAGCGCGTCTGCGATGCGAGCGAGATCATCGAGTACGCCGATCGCTGCGCGGGCGTGCTCGCCACGGCGCCAGGCCAGCTCAATCCCTACAAGCTCGGCGTCGAGCTCTACCGCCACGTCCAAGAGCGCTGGGATCGCGGCATGTTCGGCAAGGAATGGGACGAGTGCGACGACCTCGCCGCCCGCCGCGACTGGAATCGCCGCACCCACGAGGGCATGCCGAAGATCTTCGAGGTTCGAAAGAACTACAACGACATCACGTTCATCGACGAGTTCCTCACCGAAGACTTCGTAGCCGCACAGAAGCTCTATACCTTCGGCTTCAACGAGAAGCGTGATCGCTGGGAGATCGAGACCCGCAAGTTCCGCGAGGTGAAGCAGAAGCTCTTGTTTCAGCTCACGAACGCGGGTCAGCCCTTCATCGAAGTCGTGAACGCCAACCACGAAAACCGCGGCGAGCTGCTCCTCCAGCACGATCACCAGGGCATCGACCTGCGCATGGATTACGCGCGCGAGGTGCTCGTGGCGCTCAATCGCGTCTGGAAGCGCCCGGTCGAGATCCACACGGCCATCGAGGGCAAGCCCAACTTGCTGCGCTACGACGGGAAAGAGCACGCCCAGCGCGCCATGAAGAGCTGACGCCGACCCTCACTGCACGGCGTCTTCGAGCGCGGTCATGGGCACGATCTGCCCCGCCTGAAAGCTCGGGGCGACCTCGAAGGGTCCTTGGGTAGGCGCGCCCGCGTCGAACGAGAACGGGTAGCGGTTGAACTGCGGGAAAAACAGGCGAAGGCCCACGCCTACCCCGTACACCGGCCGCATCTCACGAAAGCGCTCGTACACCGAGCCCACGTCCGCGAAGATGACGCCGCCCACGTGCACCGCTTGCCACTCCACGGGCAGCGTGCGCAGCTCCACGTTGCCGAGCACGCGGCTCGCGCCGTAGGCGAACAGCGCCTGGCTGAGATAGCCGCGGAGGCCGTTGTCGCCCCCGAGTGCCACGAGCCCGCGCGCTGTGTCGTTGCGCCGCGCCTCGAGGACCGTGCGTGCGACGAGTCGTCCGAAGCCCAAGCTCGGCGTCGCGCCGCGCAGCATCACAACCGCGAGCTGATCGATGAGCTCAGAGCCCTCGTAGCGCGCGCTGCCCGAGACGCGCCCTTCGAGCAGGCCGCCCCCCGGCGCCATCACGAGGCCTAGCGAGGCAGCCATGACACAGCTCGTGCGCGTGGAGCCGAGCACCTCGAGCGGCACCCGCAGGCCCAGATCGAGCTGGGGACCGAGCCGCACGTTCTCGCTCTGACCGAAGGTGCCGAGGTTCTCGAAGATCTTGAACTCGGGCACGAACACGTCGTAGGAGACGCTCGGGCCGATCTCGCGACGCTGGCGCGGCAACACGTCGCGCGCGAAGTCGTCCGTAAGGGCCCTGGGGAGCTTGGTCTCGGCCACCGGATCGGCACTGAGCTCGCGGTAGGAAAAGCCGCCCGTCAGCGTGTGCTTCGTCCACGCACCGCGCCGCAGGGAGCCGCTCACGCCCAGGCTCTGCGCGCGCTCGCGCCACGCACGCTGCGCACTCAGGCCATCCTTCTCGTAACTATCGACGTCACCGTTGAGTAGGCGTCGCGCGATGCGCGTGCTGAACGAAGCGTCGAAGGAAAAGGCGTGGCGCTGGGCCAGATTGAAGAAGGGCCGATATAAGCTCAGCCCGAGTAAGCTGCCCTCGGCCTGCGACGAGTCGCGATTGAAGATGATGCCCGCACTCTCTGCCAGGCTGAGCGAGGATCCGGCCAAACGACGGTCGACGTAGAACTGCCGCAGCGTGTAGGTCTTCGGCACGAGCGTGAAATCAGTGCCCACGCTCTTCTGACGCCCGAAGAGGTTTCGCTCGGTGATGCGCAAGAGCAGGCTGTTGATCTGCGTCGTGACGTTGAAGTCCTGTTCGAGGCGCAAGCTCCACAGATCGCGGGTGTGCACGATGAGGCCCACCTCGTCCGGGTGCTCGGTCGCAACGGCCACGATGCGAACCAGGGCGAAGATGCCCATGTTGCGCAGGTTGCGCATGCTCTCCTCGGCGCGCGCATCGGCGAAGGGCTCACCCGGAGCGAGCAACAGCTCGCGCCGCACCACGTCGTCGCGCGTCATCCAGTGAAAGAGATTGAACCAGGTGGGCCAGATCTCCTCATCGACGAAGACGTCGTCGCGCACGACGCGCACGTACGCGATGCGCTTGCCCTCGGGAGCTTCAGCAAGCCGCAAGCCCTCGTCGCTGAGGAGCCGCTCCGTACGCTCCCACTCGTAGTTGCCTGCGCGCGCGCATGGCACCGAACAGACGAGCATGAGCACGCACAACGAGAGAGCGAACAACGCACGCGAGAAGCTCATGCTGGGTCGCGCCGCACTCGACGTTGGGTGAGGTGAGCGGACGCCGCATCCATGGGCCATAGAAGGAGGTCCAAGGGCTCGGGCGAGAGGCGTCGCTCGTACTGCCGCAGCGACAGGCGCTGCGCGAGCAAGCGCAGAAAGCCCACGGGCGCGGGCAAGCCCCAGGGCACGATGCGGCGCTGACGCATGATCTCGGGCAAAGACAGCGGAGGCACATCGAGCCAGGCTCGAAAGCCGTGGGGCAAGGGCTCACCCAAGCTGTCGAGCAATGCCAGCATGCGCAAGAGCACGCCCCAGGAGGCATCGCACGCGAGCAGATGGCGCACACGCTCGACCGAGAGCTCGGCCCCATGTCGACGAAACACCAGGGCCAGATCGAGCACCCACAACAGGACGGGGCCCATGTGGCGAAGGTGCCCGGTCATGTGATTGGCGAGGTGCGCGACCATGGCGTTCGGTTCGAAGCAACGCACCCCCACACCGTGCAGGTGCCTGAGCTCCACGCGCTGCGTAATCGCCTCCCAGCGCTGGTGCTCGAACATCCTCAGGCGCCGGTGCACGTCACACACGATGCCGTTCGGCGCACACAAGACGAGCGCATCCGACTGGGAGGGCTTGTCGGACGGCCGAAAACCGAGCCCCGACAACACCGAGAGCACCGCCTCGTCCTGGTCGGGTATCGCGACGAGATCGATGTCCCCCATGGGACGGGTGCTGGGATCGGGGTAGAACCCGTCGGCGAACACGATGCCCTTCATGAGCAGGACCTCGAGCCCCTGGCGCTGCAGCGCGCGCAGCATGGTCGCCGTGGTGAGCACGAGCGCCATGTTCACCGCGCGCACCTCGGCGTGGGTTCGCTCGAGCAGCTCGCGTGACGCCTTCGGCACGTGCGGAAGCAGCCCTCTCTGGGCGAGCTGAAAGGCCAAAACCGGATACAGCTTGTGAGGCGCGAGCTGGCGCAGCGAAGACTCCCACTCTCGAGCGGTAGCCGTCCTCAGCTCGTGCTCCAGCGCGCTCGGCATGGGAGACGTCTGGGCGAGCAGGGCTGTCCGAAACAGGGTTTGCACGAGTGGCGACAAGCGTTCGACCTCGATCGGGCAGGTGGCTGCAGGAGTCTAAGCCATGAAGCGTCGCACGTTCAGTATTGGAGCAGCGTGCCCTCACGCGTGGCGCGCCGCACCGCCCGCGAGAAGGCGTACAGGCTCGCCGGCAGGAGCACGAGCACGTAGCCGAGCAGCACGAGAAAGTGCGTGAAAATCTCGCCGAAGCCGCGGCCCTGGATCAAAACGGCCCGCACCGCGTGGCTAGCATGGGTGATGGGCAAGAGCTGCGCGACCGACTCGACCCAGCCGGGCAAGATGCTCGTCGGGTACACCACGCCCCCGAGCAGGAAGAACAACACCGACACGATGGGCCCCATGGGATCGCCGCGCTTCCACACCATGACGAAGCTCGCAGACAGGATGCCGAGCGACACGAACACGAGCACCGTCAGCGCCACCAGCACGAGTGCGAGCAGCTTGCTGCCCAGGATCGGGATGTCGTAGAGCAGCGCGCCGCCGCCGATGAACAGAATCGCCGAGCCGGTCGACCACACGAACGCCCAGGTCGAAGACGCGAGCACGATGAGGGGCACCGAGATCGGCGTCATCAGCACCGACTCGAGCGTCCCCATCGTCTGCTCACCGCGCAGGGAGCCGGCGAAGCTGCCGTAGCTCGCCATGAAAAAATTCATCAGCCCGACGCCGATCACCGAGAACGGCAGAAAGCCTCCGTACTCCTTCGTGCTCTCGATGTCGCCGATCAGCTTCGCTGGCAGGTACAGCACGAACAGCGGAAACACGGCAGCGCCGAGGCGCATCAGAAAGTCGACGCGATAGCTCGTCACCATCGTGAAGTCGCGGACGAAGAACGCCCAGAACACGCGCCCGAGCCCAGTCACGACGTCTGCCTCGCCTCGATAGTCTCGAGCACCTGCATCAGGCCGAAGTGCTCGGTGTCGCAGCCGACGATGTGCAACGAGGCCTCCATGCAGGCAGAGACCACGTGGTGCAGCGCGTCGTCTCCTGCGCGACGGGTCAACACGATGGCCGTCTCACCCGAGGGCAGATGGCTCAGCTCGAGCTCGGCGGGTCGCGCATGCCGCGAAAAGAGCTCAGCCGTCACTGCTCCGCGCACGCGTAGGGTCACCTTCTCCTTCCCGAGGTACTTCTCCCTGAGGGCATCCAGCGTGGCGCACTCGATCAGCCTGCCCCGGCTCAGGATCGCCACCCGTCCGCACAAGGACTCGATCTCCGAGAGGTTGTGCGTCGTGATGAGCACCGTCTGCTGCTCCGAGCGCGAAGCCCACTCGCGAATCACCCGACGCAACGCTTCGGCCGAGATCGGATCGAGACTGCGTGTGGGCTCGTCGAGCAAGAGCAGGGGTGGATCGGTGAGCAACGCACGCACGATCGCGAGCCGCTGCTTGTTGCCGGTCGAGTATTCCTGGAAAGGGCGGTCGATCACCTCGGGCAGCTCGAACACTCGGCTCAGCTCCTCGATGCGGCGCGCGCTGTCGCGCTCGGACAGGCCCTGCAGACGTGCGAAGAACCCGAGGTTCTCGCGACCCGTCAGGCGGTAGTAGAAGCTGCGCTCGTCGGCGCTCACCAGGCCCACGCGCCGCTTCACCTCGCGCGCGGCCCGGACGGTGTCGTGCCCAAACACGCGCACCCGTCCCGACGAGGGCTCGAGCAAACCGCAGGTGCTCTTGATCAGCGTGGTCTTGCCCTGGCCGTTGCGGCCCACGAGGCCGAACACCTCGCCCGGCTGCACCTCGAAGCTGACCTCGTGCAGGGCCTGCACGACGTCGGGCCCCTTGCGCCGCAACACGCGCCTCAAGCGGGGCAGGGGACGCACGAAGCGCTTGGACAGGTTCTCGATCGCGATCGCGGGTGCGGTCATCGGCTCAGTCAGTCACATGCCGTTCGACGTATCGTACCAGCTCGGGCAAACGCGCGAAGTCTCTCGGGCGGTCGAGATAATGGACCGGAACCGACCGCGCCACCTGAGCTGCCATCTCCATGTGTCGCCCGAAGCCGACCAGGGGCGCGAGTTGGTAGGCAGCGTAGGAGTGGCGCATCAGCTCGATCAGCGCCTGCTGCTTCGGGAGCAGGCTCGACCCCACCACCTCTGCCGCGCGCAACACGTAGATGCGGGCGAGGGGCACGGGCGCGTCGGCAAAGCGCTCGGCGTGTTTGGAGCGTTTCTCGGGCAAAAGAGCGTGCACGACCGGATGCGCCGAGGGGTCCTCCCCGAGGCCGCGCAGCGTGTCCTGGAACATGCGCAGTCGCGGAAAGCCAGGCAGGACGCAGACGGGGTCGTCGCGCCACGGAATCGCAGCCAGGTCGTCGGACACGAGCGTATGCCCCGCGCCGTACACCGCGCCGGCCACGGTCGACTTGCCGGCGCCGGACTCACCGACGAAAGCCACCGCCCGGCCGTGGATCGCGAGCACGCTCGCATGCAGCGTGAACAACCCTCGCTGCCACAGGGCTGGGGCCATGACCGGGCCGAGCAGCGCATGTCGCACGAGCGCCGCGTCGGTGGAGGACTCGACATCGACCAGGATCTCACGCCCTCTCCGCACGAGAAAACGCCCGACACCGGTATAGGTGCACAGGGCCTCCCCCGCGGAGGGTCGCACTTCGATCCAGCTACCGACGCCTTCCGCAGGCGGAG